>NZ_ASSI01000239.1:0-10083 GCF_000466765.1 Burkholderia sp. AU4i
CAACGCATGCGCGGCCGTCGCGCTCGCCGCGCGCGTGGCGGCTCGCGCTGTTCTTCGGCATCGCGACCGGCGCGTACACGCTCGTGCTCGCGTGGCTGCCGCCCTACTACATGCGGCTCGGCTGGTCGCCGACGGCGGCCGGCAGCCTGCTCGGCGGCGTGACGCTCGCGGAGGTCGTCGCGGGGCTGACGATCTCGGCGACGATCGACCGCCTGCCCGATCGCCGGCCCGCGCTGCATGCGGCGATCGCGTCGCTGTTCGTCGGCTTGCTGGTGATGCTGGCCGCGCCCGAAGCGCTCGCGTTGCCCGCCGCGCTGCTGATGGGCGCAGGGATCGGCGCGCTGTTTCCGCTGTCGCTGATCGTCACGGTCGACCATGCGGCGACGCCGGCCGATGCCGCATCGCTGACGGGGTTCGTGCAGGGCATCGGCTACCTGATCGCCGGGCTGTTTCCGTTCGCGGCCGGCATCGTGCGCCAGCATCTCGCGGACCTGACGCCAGCGTGGGTCGCGATGGCCTGCCTGTGCGTTGCGCTGTTCGCGCTGGCCGCGGGGTTTGCGCCGCGGCTCGCGCGGCGTGTTGCGCGTGCCTAGCGCGGGGCGGGGAACACGGCCGTTGCGGTTCGGTTGCGGCCGCCGTTCAGTTGACCGGCTCGCAGAAAGACACCTTGTCGCGCAGCGCCTTGCCGGCGGCAACCGGATCCTGCCCTGCCGGCAACGTCACGGAAACCGACGTGTGCTCGGTCGTGCTTTTCGGCTTCAGCCCCGGCCAATGCGTCTCTTTCCAGGTAGCGATCCAGTCGAGCTTGCCGGCACTCGCACCGGGCACGAAGCGCAGCCGCAGCGAGCCGTCGAAGTCTTCGCTGCAATGCGGCGAGTGCTGGTACTCGCGTTCGGAAAAGCATGCGCGAATCTGCTTGTCGCAACTGAACGGCAGCTTCGATATCCGTGGCGTGCCCGCATGCCCGCCATTCGGCCGCAGTTCGACGAAGTCGGCATTTTCCCAGCTTCCGCCGCCGCCCGAATAGCTTTCGGACCATCCGGCCAGCACCGCGACCGCGAAGCGCTCGCTGCCGAGCGGGTACAGCGCCGGGTAGATCCCGAGCGGTGGCGCCTCGCCATCGCCGTCGACGCGGTCGGCGGGCTGGTAGTCGGAGAAATCCCACCGCTGCAGGACTTTCCAGCCGGTGGCGGACGCAAAGCTCACCTTCAGCAACTGCGGGCCGGGCAGGATCGCATAGTAATTGCCGGGCGCGTCGTTCCTGACCCGGTACAGCGACGGCGCCTTGCTTGCGTCGCTTGGCTGGCCTGCCGTACCGCAGGGTGCCGAAACCAGTTGGCAGACCCTGGGTATCCAGTCGCGATCGGGCACGGCGGCTTTCGCGACCTCGACGAACGGTATGGCGCGGGCTTCGTTCGCTTCGGCGGTGGCTTGCGCTGCGGATACCGCCAGCAAAGCGGACGTCAATCCCGCCAGGCCGAAAATGACCGATCGAATACGGTGATTCATTCAACAATGTCCTTGTGATTGACTGCGGCGCGACGGCACGCGCGACACCGAACGCAAATCGTCGACCCTGACGCGGAAGCAACGTTCGCGGTGCACGCGACAACGCATCGTACTGGAGCGTGGTCGTGCTCAACCCGGTCCCCGTCGCCGGCATCGCCGCGTCGATCCTGATCCTCGGCAAATCGGCCGCGCCGATCTACTTCGCCGGCGATGCGATCACGATCGGCGCGGCGCTCTGCACGCACCTGCGCGAACACCGTGCCCCTGCGTGATCAACCCTCACTCGCGTACAACGTCGAATCCGCAAACCCTTCAGCGTCGAGCACGCGCCCGATCAGGATCAGAGCGGTGCGCTCGATCTGCGTGCCCTGCACCTTGCCGACGATGTCGGCGAGCGTGCCGGTCACGCGTTCTTCGTCCGGCCAGCTCGCGCGATAGATCACCGCGACCGGGCAATCGGCGCCGTAATGCGGCAGCACTTCGTCGACGATGCGTGCGAGATGGCGCACGCCGAGATGGATCGCGAGCGTCGCGCGGTGCGCGGCGAGCGAGCCGAGCGCTTCGCCTTCCGGCATCGTCGTCTTGCCCGCGAAGCGCGTGAGGATCACCGTCTGTGCGACGCCGGGCAGCGTCAGCTCGACGCCGAGCGTCGCCGCGCATGCGGCCGTGGCCGTCACGCCGGGCACGATTTCGTACGGAATCCCGAGTGTCTTGAGACGGCGGATCTGTTCGCCGATCGCGCCATACAGCGACGGGTCGCCCGAATGCACGCGCGCGACGTCCTGCCCGTTCGCGTGCGCAGCGGCGAGCAGCGCGACGATGGCATCGAGGTCGAGCTCGGCCGTGTTGACGACCTGCTCCGCGCGATGGCCGTCGAGCACGGCGGCCGGCACCAGCGAACCCGCATACAGGATCACCGGGCACGTGCGCACGAGGCGCTGGCCCTTCACCGTGATCAGCTCCGGGTCGCCGGGGCCCGCGCCGATGAAATACACCGTCATCGAAAAATCTCCGTCAATTCATGGAATGACCGGCCGCGCGGCGTCATGCGCGCGCGGCCGGATCGAGCGTGTCGATGAGCGCCGCGGCCGAGTCGAACGCGCGGTCGGCGTCGGGCAGCGGCGGCCGGCGCAGCATCACGACCGGCAGCCTGCGTTCGCGCGCGACGTCGAGCTTGGCTTCGGTGGCCGCGCCACCGCTGTTCTTGCTGACGACGACGTCGATGCCCGCCAGCGCGAACAGCGCGCGCTCGCCCTCCAGCGTGAACGGCCCGCGTGCGGCGACGACCTGCGCACGCGCGTTGCCGGGATGCGGGTCGAGGCAGCGCACGAGCCAGAACTGGTGCGGCGGGATCGCGTCGAGATGTGCGAGCGGTTCGCGCCCGAGCGTGAACAGCGGCCGCCGGAACGGCGCGAGCGCGGCTTCGATGCCGGCCCAGTCGTCGACCATGCGCCAGTCGTCGCCGGGTTGCGGCGACCACGGCGCGCGGCGCAGCGCCCATAGCGGCACGCCCGCTTCACGCGCCGCGGCGGCGGCATTCGCGCTGATTTGCGCGGCATACGGATGCGTCGCGTCGATCACGAGGCCGATGCCGGCGTCGCGCAGATACGCGGCCAGCCCGGCCGCGCCGCCGAAACCGCCGACCCGCACGTCGCAGCGCAGGTCGTCGGGTGTCTTGCCGAGGCCGGCGAGACTATAGACATGATGCGGGCCGAGCGCGCGCGCGATCTTCAGTGCGTCGCCGGTACCGCCGAGCAGCAGGATGCGCGCGCTCATCGCGCTGCCCCGACGAAGCGGCCCTGCCGGTCGATCGCGAACATCTCGACCGCTACCGACGGCGGCACGATGTCGCGCGCGACGCGCAGCGCGTGCGCACAGACGAGATCGCCGAGCGGCACACCGTCGGCGTGCGCGAGCTTCAGCGCTTCCTGGCTCGTGTTCGCAGCGCGCATCGCCGCCTGCAGTGCGTCGCTGGCGCCGGCCTCGGCCGCCCACTGCGCGAGCAGCGGCAGGTCGATGCTCGAATGGCGGCTGTGCAGGTCGAGGTGGCCGGCCGCGAGCTTGCTGAGCTTGCCGAAGCCGCCGCACATCGACAGCCGCGCGACCGGCGCACGCCGCAGGTGCTTGAGCACCGCGCCCGCGAAATCGCCCATCTCGATCAGCGCCATGTCGGGCAGGTGGTAGTGCGCACGCATCGCATCCTCGCTTGCGTTACCCGTGCACGCGGCGATATGCGTGATGCCGTTCGCCCGCGCGACGTCGATGCCCTGGTGGATCGACGCGATATAGGCCGAGCACGAGAACGGCCGCACGATGCCGGTCGTGCCGAGGATCGACAACCCGCCGACGATGCCGAGGCGCGGGTTCATCGTTTTCAGCGCGAGCGCCTCGCCGCCCTCGACGCCGATCGTCACGTCGAAGCCGCCCGCATAACCGTGCTCGGCCGCCAGCGCTTCCAGATGCGTCGTCATCATCTGGCGCGGCACCGGGTTGATCGCCGGTTCGCCGACCGGCAGCGTCAGCCCCGCGCGCGTGACCGTGCCGACGCCCGGCCCCGCATGAAAACGCACGCCGGGCGCCGCCGCGAGCGCGACACGCGCGAAGATCAGCGCGCCGTGCGTGACGTCCGGATCGTCGCCGGCATCCTTGATCGTGCCGGCTTCCGCGCCGTCGGCCGTCGTCCGGCAGAACTCGAGCCGCATCATCACGCGCTGCCCCTTCGGCAGCACGATCTCGACCGCGTCGTCCGCACGCCCCGCGAGCAGCAGCCGCGCGGCGGCGAGCGACGTCGCGGTCGCGCAACTGCCGGTCGTGTAGCCGAAGCGTAGCGGCGCGGGCTGTTCGGGGGTCTCGTCGCGCATCACGCGTCCGTCGTATGCGTCGCGGCCGGCGATGCCGCCGTGTCGACCGTGTCGACCATGTTGACCGTGTCCGGCTTGCGCACGTCGTACAGCGTGACCGGCAGCGGCTGGCGCCACGTGTCGAAGCGGCCGAGCGGCTCGGCATGCGCGAGCGACACGCGCGTGAGCGTGCCGCCGTGCGTCTCGCGCCATGCGGCGAGCGCCTGCTCGCCCTGCAGCGTGACCGCGTTCGCGACCAGCCGGCCTCCGGGCTTCAGCGATGCCCAGCACGCGTCGAGCACGCCGGGCGCGGTCGCCCCGCCGCCGATGAAAATCGCGTCGGGTGCGGCGAGCCCCGCGAGCGCCTCGGGCGCGCGGCCCGCGACGAGTTGCAGGCCCGGCACGCCGAGCGCGTCGCGGTTGTGCTCGATGAAGCGCTGCCGCTCCGCATGCGCTTCGATCGCGATCGCCTGGCATGACGGATGCGCGCGCATCCATTCGATGCCGATCGAGCCGCTGCCGGCGCCGACGTCCCACAGCAGCTCGCCGGGCACGGGCGCGAGGCGGCCGAGCGTCATCGCGCGCAGGTCGCGCTTGGTGAGCTGGCCGTCGTGGCGGTACGCATCGTCGGGCAGGCCGGGCGTGAGCGCGCGGCGCGGCGCGTCGGGGCCGGCCCGGCAGTCGAGTGCGACCAGATTGAGCGCGGCCGTTTCGGCGACGCGCCAGTCCTGCGCGAGTCCGTCGAGACGCCGCTCGAGCGGGCCGCCCAGATGCTCGAGCACGCTGATGCGCGTCGGCCCGAAGCCGCGTGCGACGAGTTCGGCCGCGACGGCGGCCGGCGTCCGGCCGTCGGCGCTCAGCACGAACAGGCGGCGGCCCGGCAGCAGGTGGCGCGCGAGCGCCGCAAGCGGACGGCCGACGAGCGAAACCGCGCCGACATCCTGCAGTGCCCAGCCGAGGCGGGCGGCCGCCAGCGACAGCGACGACGGCGCGGGCAGCACGCGCCATTCGTCAGGGGACAGCGAGCGCGCGAGCGTGGCGCCGACGCCGAACAGCATCGGGTCGCCGCTGGCGAGCACGCAGACGGGCGACATGCGTCGTGCAAGCACGCCCGCAAGGTTGAACGGCGACGGCCACGCTTCGCGCGCGGCCGGCAGCCGTGCGGGCAGCATGTCGAGATGCCGCTTCGCGCCGACGACGAGCGTCGCGTCGAGCAGCGCGCGGCGCGCGCTGCGGCCGAGCCCCGCGTAACCGTCGTCGCCGATGCCCACTACCGTCAGCCACGCCGTCATGCACCCTTCCCCATCGTTCGATTCCATCCCGTTTGTTGCGATGCGCGGCTGCCGGAGCGCCGCGCGTTGATTCGTTTCCATGCCGTGCGCATCGCCGGACGGCCGGTGCGGCACGGCCACGACGTCAGCCGAGCGGCACGCCGACGACAAACGTCAGCAAGGCCAGAACCATGCCGCCGATCGACGCGATCAGCAGCCAGCCGAGCAGCAGCCACATGAGCGGCCGCGCCCCGCTTTTCCTGTACAGGAGCGTGCCGCCCGCGACGATCGGCACGCCGAGGCCGGCGAGCCCGACATTCTTCGGCCACTCGGCCGACGGTGCAAGCGGGATCAGCACGCATGCGAGCAGGACCCATGCGGGGATGGCCAGCAGGCCCAGTGCGATGCCCATGCCGAACAGTTCCGTCCTGCCGAGTTTCATGGCGGATGCCGGCGCTCGCCGATCTGATGTCGAGGCGCCAATCCTACCATTTGCGAGACAGCGCAAAACCGTCTGCGGCCATGCTGCGACGCGGTTGCGCGACGCACCGCCGATGCCGGATCGTCGCGAAAATCGGGTATCCTACGGCCGTTCGTTCGCCGGTGCCCTTCGGGGCCGAAGAGGGAACACAGGGCGCACCACGCGCCGCTGTGGCTGCCCCCGCAACTGTAGACAGCGAGCCGATCTCCCCCTCATGCCACTGGTTTCACCGGGAAGGCCGGGAGCCGGCGCCGACCTGTCAGCCAGGAGACCTGCCGGCCAGAAAGTGCGTGCGTGCCAGTCGGCGTCGGGCGGGGTGTACCGACGCGTTGGCCGCGGCGCGACACTGCCCCCGTACCCCGTGAGTTCCGCCCCCGATTCGATTCCTGCGTCGCCCGTCGTGCGCCCGTCGGCTTGCCCGGGGCTCGTGCGCGTGGTCACGGCCGCCGACGGCGGGCTGTGCCGGATCAAGCTGCCCGGCGGCCGCCTCGATGCGCGTCAGGCGCGCGCGATCGCCGCCGCCGCGCGTGCCTGCGGCTCCGGTGCGATCGACGCGACCAATCGCGCGAATCTCCAGCTGCGCGGCATTCGCGCCGACGCGGCCGCCGCGCTGATACGCGCGTTGCTCGACGCGGGCCTCGGCCCGTCCGTCGACGCAACCGCGGATGCCGTCGCCGATACCGCCGCGCTCGCCGCGAGCGACGACGTCCGCAACGTGATGCTCAGCCCGCTCGCCGGTGACGACCCCGCCGCCCTCGTCGACAGCCGCGCGCTCGCCGCGCCGCTCCTCGACATGCTGGCGCGCGAGCCGCGCCGTGGCGAGCTGTCGCCGAAATTCTCGATCCAGCTCGACGGCGGTGAATCGGTTGCGGCGCTCGATCATCCGCACGACATCTGGCTGGCCGCATGGCGTCGCGGCGACGGTGCGGTGCGCATCGCGGCCGGGCTGGCCGGCTGCCCGCCGATCGCGCACGACGCCCGACCGGCGTCGGTCGATGTCGCGCCCGATCAAGGTGTCGCGCTGGTTCGCGCGCTGCTGCTCGCGTTCCTCGATCTCGCGCCGGCGGACGTCACGCGGATGCGTGCCCTGCTCGCGACCTGCGGCGAACCCGCGCTGCTCGAGCGCGCGCGGCACTATGTGCCGTTCGCGCTTGCGGCCGATCCGGCGCTCGCCGGCTGGCGCCGCCCGCGCACCGATCCGGCACGGCGTTTCGGGGTACACCCGTCTCGAGATGCCGCGCGCTGCCACGTCGGCGCGCAATTCCCGCTCGGCCGGCTCGACGCCACGCAACTGGAACGGCTCGCCACGCTGGCCGAAACCGACGGCGACGGCACGCTGTCGATGACGCCCTGGCAAGGCGTGTTCATGCATCGCGTCCCGCGTGAACGCGCGCCGGCCACGCTCGATGCGCTGGCGTCGCTCGGCCTCGTCTGCGCGTCGTCCGACCCGCTGGCGTCGCTCGTCGCGTGCACCGGCAGCGCGGGCTGCGCGAAGGCGCACGCCGACACGAAACACGACGCGCTCGCGCTCGCCGCGCGCATCGGCCATGCGGTCGACGTGCACCTGACCGGCTGCGAGCGCCATTGCGCGCTGCCGCATCCCGCGACGCACACGCTCGTCGCGGTTGCGCCCGCGCACTACGACCTTTACCGGCGCGATGCGGCCGCGGGCCTCGGCGCCCCGCTCGCGCGCCATCTGACGATTGACCAGGCCGCGGCCCGACTGACGGGCGCGCGGCACAGCCAGGACACCACCGATGCTTGACTACATTCGCGACGGGCAGGAAATCTACCGCCAGTCGTTCGCGACGATCCGCGCCGAGGCCGACCTGTCGCAGGTTCCGCCCGATCTCGAGAAACTCGCGGTGCGCGTGATCCATGCGTGCGGGATGGTCGACGTCGTCTACGACCTGCGCTTCTCGGCCGGTTCCGGCACGGCGGGCCGCACGGCGCTTGCGGCCGGCGCGCCGATTCTGTGCGACGCGCGCATGGTCGCCGAAGGCATCACGCGCGCGCGGCTGCCGGCCGGCAACCGCGTGATCTGCACGCTCGGCGAGCCGCAAGTGCCCGATCTCGCGCGGGATCTCGGCAACACGCGTTCGGCCGCCGCGCTCGAACTGTGGCGCCCGCACCTCGCCGGCAGCGTCGTCGTGATCGGCAATGCGCCGACCGCGCTGTTCCACCTGCTCGACATGATCGACGCCGGCGCGCCGCGCCCCGCCCTGATCCTCGGTTTCCCGGTCGGCTTCATCGGTGCGGCCGAATCGAAGGCGCTGCTCGATGCCGACAGCCGCGGTGTCCCGTACGTCACGCTGCTCGGCCGCCGCGGCGGCAGCGCGATGGCCGCTGCGGCGGTCAACGCACTCGCGACGGAGGTCGAATGACGAGCGCGCGCGGACGCCTGTTCGGGGTCGGCGTCGGCCCCGGCGATCCCGAACTGATGACGATCAAGGCGCTGCGCGTGCTGCAGGCCGCGCCCGTGGTCGCGTATTTCGTTGCGAAGGGCAAGAAAGGCAATGCATACGGCATCGTCGAGGCGCACCTGCGGGACGGGCAGACGCAACTGCCGCTCGTCTATCCGGTGACGACCGAGGCACTGCCGCCGCCGCTCTGCTACGAGACGGTGATCGCCGACTTCTACGACACGGCCGCCGAGGTCGTCGGTGCGCACCTCGATGCGGGGCGCGACGTCGCGGTGATCTGCGAAGGCGACCCGTTTTTCTACGGCTCGTACATGTACCTGCACGACCGCCTCGCGCCGCGCTACGACACCGAGGTGATCCCCGGCGTATGCGCGATGCTCGGCGGCACCGCCGTGCTCGGCCAGCCGCTCGTCTATCGCAACCAGAGCCTGTCGGTGCTGTCGGGCGTGCTGCCCGAGCACGAGTTGCGCACGCGGCTCGCGCAGGCCGATGCGGCCGTCGTGATGAAGCTCGGCCGTAATTTCGACAAGGTGCGGCGCGTGCTCGACGAGCTGGGGCTCGCGAAGCGCGCGCTGTATGTCGAGCGCGCGACGATGGCGAGCCAGCGCATCGTGCCGCTCGATGAAGTCGATCCGATGGCGTCGCCGTATTTCTCGCTGCTCGTCGTGCCGGGGGAAAAATGGCAAGGATGACGACCCCGCCCGCGATCGTGATCCTCGGCGCGGGCGCGCTCGATACCGCGCGGCGCATCCAGGCGCGTTATCCGGGGGCCCGCGTGCACGGCCTCGCATCGCGCGTCGCCGCCGACGTGCCGTTCGACGATCTCGGCGCGCACTTGCGCGAACTCTATGCACGCGGCCTGCCGATCGTCGCGCTGTGCGCGGCCGGCATCGTGATCCGCTGCATCGCTCCGGCGCTTGCCGACAAGGGCGTCGAACCGCCCGTGCTCGCGGTGGCGGAAGACGGTTCGGCTGTCGTGCCGCTGCTCGGCGGGCTGACGGGCGTCAACGTGATGGCGCGCGAAATCGCCGCCTGCGTCGGCGTCGCGCCGGCGATCACGACGAGCGGCGAACTGCGCTTCGGCGCGTGCGTGCTCAATCCGCCGGAAGGCTATGCACTCGCCGATCTCGCCCAGGGCAAGCGCTTCGTGTCCGACCTGCTCGCGGGTGCATCGACGCGCATCGACGGCGCGGCGCCGTGGCTCGACGATGTCGCGCTGCCGCGCGACGACGCCGCGGCGCATGCGATTCGCGTGACGCCCGAAGCCTGGCGCGGCACGCATGACGAGCTCGTGATTCATCCGCGCAGCGTGGTGGTGGGCGTCGATGCGCACGCTGTCCACGCGGATGGCGCGCTCGCGGCACGCATCGCGGCGTCGCTCGACGCGCAGGGGCTCGCCCGGCTGGCGCTCGCGGCCATCGTGGCGCCCGCATCGGCGATCGGCGATGCCGCGCTGGAGGATGCGGCGCACACGCTCGACGTGCCGCTTCGTTTCGTCGATGCAGACGTCGACGGGGACGGTGACGGCGGCGCACCGGCCGATGCGGCCGCGCTGCTCG
>NZ_ASSI01000240.1:0-10562 GCF_000466765.1 Burkholderia sp. AU4i
TCGGCCGCCGCCGCGCAGCAGGCGTCCGCGCCGGCCGCCGCGTCGGCGACGGTGGTCGTGAAGGCCGCGCAGCCGCCGCAGAACCCGGTGCGGATGCATTTCGGCGAGTTGCTGCTGCAGAACGGCCGCGTCACCTACACCGACAACTTCATCAAGCCGAACTACACGGCGAACCTGGTCGCGATCAAGGGCACGGTCGGCGCGTTCGGCACTGATTCGACGACCTCCGCGCCGGTCGACGTCGCCGCGAACCTCGCGGGCAACGGGCCGATCTCGATCAAGGGTTCGGTGAACCCGCTGATCGAGAAACCGGCGCTCGACCTCACCGCGACCGCGCACGACATCGAGCTGACCAACCTGACGCCGTATTCGGCGAAGTACGCGGGCTACCCGATCACGAAGGGCAAGCTCAACGTCGACCTGCATTACGAGCTCGCGAACGACCAGCTGAAGGCGAACAACCACATCTTCATCGACCAGCTCACGTTCGGCGACCATGTGGAGAACGATACGGCGACCAGGCTGCCGGTGAAGCTCGCGATTTCACTGCTGAAGAACACGCGCGGCCAGATCGACGTGAACCTGCCGGTGTCGGGCTCGCTGTCGAACCCCGAGTTCAGTGTCGGCGGGCTGATCTGGCGCGCGGTGCTGAACCTGATCGCGAAGGCCGTCACGTCGCCGTTCTCGCTGCTCGCGCATGCGTTCGGCAGCGGCGGCGAGGATCTCGGCTACGTCGAATTCGCGCCGGGCTCGTACCGGCTCGACGACGCGCAGCAGAAGAAGCTCGACACCGTCGTGAAGATGCTGACCGAGAAGCCGTCGATCCGCCTCGACCTGATCGGCCGCGTCGACCCGGCGAAGGACACGTCGGGGCTCGGCGACGCGTATGTCGAGCGGCTGGTGCGCCAGCAGAAGCTGAAGGACGTGATCGGGCAGGGCGAGAGCATCGACCCGATGTCGGTGAAGGTCGAGCCGGCCGAGTACAGCAAGTACCTGACGCGCGCGTACAAGGCCGCCGACTTCAAGAAGCCGCGCAACCTGATCGGCCTGCAGAAGACGCTGCCCGATGCCGACATGAAGAAGGCGCTCGCCGAACACGCGCCGGCCGACGACAACGCGCTGCGTGCGCTCGCGCAGCAGCGCGCGCAGGCCGTGCGCCAGTACCTCGACGGGAAGATCGATTCGAGCCGCGTGTTCGTCGTCGCGCCGAAGCTCGATGCGAAGGGCATCGACGACAAGGGCGCCACCACCCGCGTCGATTTCGGCCTGCAGTAAGCAGGCCGTCCGCCGCCGCTGCGCCCGTTCCTCCGTTCGGGCGCGGCGGCGCGCTGCCTTCAGCGCGCGGCGATCGCCGGTTCCTCGCGCTTGCCCAATTCCTTCTTCGCGGCCAGCGGCAGACGTGCGTCGTCCCACTGCGCCAGCCATTCGACTTCCTTCGCGGTGAACACCTGTCCGTAGTTGCGCAACGCGTACTGCAACGCGTCGACGACGTGGTGGCGAATGATTTCGGGGGTGCGTGCATCGTCCAGCACGAACCGGAGGGCTTCCAGGGTCGACATGCTCTTGCTCCGGGTCAGGGAAAACCCTTTATCACACGCCAATAGTCGCGCGCCAAGCCGGAAAAAAAATGGCGCGGCGGGTGACGCCGCGGACGGTTGGCCGATGCACCGCGGCGGTGCTTGCCGGTGAGCGCGCGAGTCCGCGACGTGCGCCGGGCCACGTTGGATTGCGACCGCATCGTGTCACTTGCGATTGGTTACGTTTGATAGAAAACAGAAAGCCCCGCTTCATGCGAGCGACCCACGGCGCAGCCATATTCTTGCGCGCCTGATGGCAAGTCACGCAGTTCAACGTCAATCGATGAGGTGGGGTGATCATGTCTTTCCTTGGTAAGCAGCGGAAGTGGGTGGGGATGGTGGCGGGCGCGCTGGCGCTCGCGGGCGCCAGCGCGCATGCGGCGCAGCAGGACGGCAACCGTCAGGACGAGGACCGCGGCCACGCGAACCGCGTCGTGAAGCACGTGCTGCTGATCAGCATCGACGGCCTGCACGAGCAGGATCTCGCGCGCTGCATCGGCGCGAACACGTGCCCGAATATCGCGGTGCTCGCGAAGAGCGGCGTGACCTACACGAATGCCTATACGCCCGGCCTGTCGGATTCGTTTCCGGGCCTCGCCGCGCTCGTGACCGGCGGCTCGCCGAAGACGGCCGGCCTGTTTTACGACGTGTCGTACGATCGCAACCTGTACGCGCCGGGCGACACGAGCTGCACGGGCAAGCAGGGCTGGAACGTCGTGTTCGACGAGACGACCGGCATCGACGCCGAGAACGGCGGCGCGCTGGTTCACCTGAACGGCGGCGGCGCATTCAATCCGCAGGCGATCCCGAACGCGAAGGTCAACGGCAAGTGCGTGCCGGTCTATCCGCACAACTACGTGAAGACCAACACGGTGTTCGAGGCCGTGAAGGCGGGCATCCCGAACGCGACCACCGCGTGGGCCGACAAGCACGCATGGGGCTATGACTGGCTGAACGGGCCGTCGGGCACCGGCGTCGACGATCTCGCGCGCACCGAGATCAACTCGATCGACCCGGCGACGCAGACGGACTACACGGACGTCTATTCGCATACCGCGCAATTCGACAACCTGCACGTGCAGGCGCTGATCAACCAGATCAACGGCCGCGACTCGACGGGCACGAAGCGCGCGCCGGTGCCGACGCTGTTCGGCGCCGATTTCCAGACGCTGAGCGTCGCGCAGAAAGCGGTGGTGACGAAGGGCGGCGGCTACCTGGATGCGAACTTCACGCCGAACGGGCAGGTCGCGAACGCGATCACGTACGTCGACAACGCGATCGGCCATGTCGTCGAGGCGCTGAAGCAGGCGAACCTGTATTCGTCGACGGCGGTGATCGTCACGTCGAAGCATGGCCAGTCGCCGACCGATCACACGAAGCTCGTGAAGAACGGCGACACGCTGACGAAGCTGCTCGAAGCGAACAACTATCTCGACCCGAACGGCAACTTCGGCCAGAACAACACGAAGACGGGCAACCTGAACGACGGTTCGGGCCTGGCCGGCACGGGCTTCGTGCAGACCGACGACGTCGGCCTGATCTGGCTGCGCGACCGCAACCAGCGCACGGCCGTCGTGCAGACGCTGAAGGCGAACCTGGGCTGCAATGCGCCGGGGATCTGCGCGGATGGCCCGCAGGCGTACATCCTGTACGGCGCGGCGCTCGCCGAGCGGTTCGGCGATCCGGCCAACGGCCGCACGCCGGACATCGTCGTCCAGCCGAATCCGGGCGTGATCTATACGTCGAGCACGAAGAAGGACGAGGAGCACGGCGGCAACGCGCCGGACGACAGCCACCTCGGCCTGCTCGTGTCGTATCCGGGCCTGCATCGCGCGCGCACGGTGACCGACACGGTCGGCACGAAGCAGGTCGCGCCGACGATCCTCGGGCTGCTCGGTGCCGACCCGCGCCTGCTGCATGCGGTGGTGGCCGAGAATACCGGCGTGCTGCCGGGGCTCGGTATCGGTCGCTGAGCGACGCGACGCCGCAGGACTGCCCGCCGCCGGCCGCGCGGCGGGCAGCCTGTGTGCCGCGTGAGGTGCCGAGCGAGGTGCTGCCCGCGTCTACTTCGCGAACAGCACCGGCATCATCTGCACCGCGCAATCGTGCATGCGCTTGCCGATCGCCTGCACGTCCGGCTCGTCCCGCGCCATGAGCGAATCGCCCGCGCGTTTCATCGCCGCATAACTGCCGTGCATCGCCGCATACAACGGAATCGGCGACGTGGCGCCGGGGCCGGGCCCTTCGAAATAGCCGGTTGCGGCGAGTTCGCCCAGGTAGTAGGTGTACAGCGCACCGACGTGGTTCGCCTGCAGCCACCCCATCAGCTGGATACGCCGGTAGACCGACACGAGGTCGTCCTTCGGGCGCGAGCCGAGCGCGACGAAGATCTGCAGCCGCGCGAGCCAGTTGCCCTTGCGCGCGGCCTCGACGAGCGCCGTCCACTGCGCGGGCGTCGTCGAGCCGGGTTCGCGCAGGCTGCTCATGTAGTCGATCACGGCCTGCTGGTCCGGAGCCGGGCCGATCTGGTCGGGCGACCTGCACACGAAGCGGGACACGTCGATGTCGGCATCGCCGAGATTGTCGAGCTCGTGCTTGATTTTGCCGTACACGTCGTCGAGCTGTTTCTGGACGTCGTCCCTCGACCATTCGGCCGGCAGCGGGCCCAGCCACACGAGTTCGTCGTCGTTGGCCGCCGCGGCCGCGCGGTAACGGGCGAGCGCGGCATCGCGGCGCCGGGCGGCCGCGGCCTGCTCGTCTTGCGCGTCGTCGGCCATGCGCTTCGCGACCAGGTTGACGGCGTCGGTCAGTTTCGCGCAGCGGGCGAAGGCGGCGTCGCGGCGCGCCCAGCACGCGTTGTCGACCGTGTAGATCCAGCGGGTGTTGACGGTCTCCAGCACATAGTGCGTCTCGCCCGCCTGCCGAGCGACGGCGGCATGCCCCTTGTCATCGGTCACGCCTTGGGACAGCACCTTGCCGTCGTGCGTGGTCCAGCTGTAGGGCTCGCTGCTCAGCGGGATTTCGCTGCCGCTGTCGCCGGTCAGGTTGATTGCGTAGCGCGTCGTCGGCTTCGTTTCGGCGTGCGCGACGCCGACGGCGGCGAGCGCGGCGAGCACGACGGCCGCGCAGCGGTGCCGGGCCTTGTTCGGGGGCGTGATGGCGGGCGGCTCGTGGCCGTGGTGTGACGACGGGGTGTTCATTGCCCTCTTTCTCCGTTGTTGTTCTCGTCGTGCTTCGTTCGACGACGCGCGAGTGTAGCAGGCGGGTATCGCGACGAACGGCTTGAATTCTGTCGCCCGTGCCGGCATATTCGCCACGCATCACCCGTTCAACGACGCACCGAGAGGTTTGTTCATGCGCCTTCTGCTTGCCCTGCTGCTGCCGTGGTTCCAGTTCTTCACGATCGGCCGCCCGATCGCCGGGATCATCTGCCTGATCCTGCAAATCACGATCGTCGGCTGGCTGCCGGCCGCGATCTGGTCGGTGTATGCGCTGAGCCAGTACAAGACCGATCGCAAGATCGAAGCCGCG
Organism: Burkholderia sp. AU4i; assembly: GCF_000466765.1. NCBI lineage: Bacteria > Pseudomonadati > Pseudomonadota > Betaproteobacteria > Burkholderiales > Burkholderiaceae > Burkholderia > Burkholderia sp. AU4i. Next base: position 5,109 of record NZ_ASSI01000240.1, read on the forward strand.
TTGCGCGGGCAAAAGTAAGCGCCCGGGCGATCCCCCGTATACCGGGCTTCGTCGCTCCGGCAGCGGAAGCGGCGAGTGCCGTGCGCGTCGCCGGTTATCCCGGCGGCGCCCCTTCCAGCGCCTCGGCCCGCGCGAACAGCCAGTCGACGAACGTGCGCAGCGACGCATCGCCGCCGTCGCGATACAGGCAATGAAACGGCGGCCCTTCCAGGTGGACGTCCGGAAACAGCGCGACGAGCCGCCCGTGCTCGAGATCGTCGCGCACGACCGCGCGCGGCGCGAGGCACACGCCGAGCCCGCTTGCGGCAGCCTTGGTCATCAGGAAGAACTCCCGATAGAACGGCCCGCGCAGCGTCTCGGTGACGACCGAGCCCGCCTGATGGAACCAGTATTGCCATGCCTGCGGCAAGCCCGCGTAATGCAGCAGCGGCGCGTTGCGCAGGTCGGCCGGCGTGCGTGCGTCATCGAGCACCGGGTGGCCGGGCGCGCACACCGGCACCGCGACGGTCGCGAGCAGCGGCCGCGACACAAACCCCTTGCGGCGCAGCTCCGGCGTATAGCGGCGGATGACGATGTCGCAGGTTTCGTCGAACTGGTCCCGCTCGGTGTCGGGCGTCGTGACGAGTTGCACGTCGATATCCGGATGCTCGGCCTGGAACGCGGCCAGTTGCGTGAGCAACCATCCGTGCGCGAACGAAACCGACGTGTTGATCCGCACCGGATGGCCGCCGACCGGCTCGAACATCTGCCCCGTCGCCTGCGCAAGCCGGCCGAGGCAGCTCGCGACGTCGACGAGGTAATGCCGCGCGCGCGGCGTGAGCCGCAACGAGCGCCCGTCGCGTTCGAACAGCTTCTGCCCGAAGAACGATTCGAGCACGCGGATCTGCTGCGCGACCGCGCTCTGGGTCACGTTCAGTTCGTCGGCGGCGAGGGTGAGGCTCTGCAGGCGGCCGGCAGCTTCGAAGCTGCGCAGCGCGTTCAGGGGCGGCAATCGGCGCATCGTGAGATCGCGAAGAAAAGCTACACAGTGGGTCAAAAAATGTCGTTTGTGGCGGCCGGGGCGCCTCCCTATCATGGCGCCGACAGGAGAGAACGCCCCGATGACGATCATATCGCCACCCGACGCCCGGGCAACCGGATTTCGCCACCGTCTTCGCGTCCGGCGCGCGGCACGTCGTGCGACGAACCGCCTGGCCGCGGTGCCGCCCGTGCACGGCCGCGGCGCGCTGGCGCTCGCCTGTGCCGGACTGTTCGCGGCGCTGACCGGATGCGCGACGAAACCCGCCAACGAGCGGCAGATCGGCGACGGCGGATCGCTGGTGCGCTACAGCTCGAGCCAGACCGAAGTCGACCTGACCGATGCCGAGCAGCAGACGCTGCGCATGCTCAGCGACCGCCGCTATGCGGACGCGACGCAGGCGCGCGTGCTCGACGCGGTGGCCGGCGCGCTGCGTGCGCAGGGTTATGCGCCGGTGACGGTCGATCGCGATTCGGGGCTGGTGGAAGCGGGGCGCAGCGACACGCTGATCCCGAAGTGGCGTCAGCTGCTGCGCGGCGCGCTGAAGGCGCGCATCGGGATGCTGCCGACGAAGCCCGATCATGAACGCGTGACCGCGATCGTGACGGTTCGGGCGGGGCGGGACGCGCACGTCGCGATCGTGCGGGCGCGATTCGATCGTACGGTGTGGGATAGCGCCGGCGATTCGCGTACCAAGACCGTCATGGAGCCCGAGTACTACCAGGCGTTTTTCGCGGAAGTGGACAAGGCGATGTGCGCGACGAAGTGCGAGCAGTGAGCGGGGCACGCGCCGGCGCGTGAAAGCGTGAATGCCGGGGAGGAGGATCGCCACGGCGGCGTGCCGGTGGCGACGGTGGCGCGCCGGAGGCGGATTGCGCGGAACGGGTCCGGCATGCGCTCCGGCGTGCAACGCGGAAGGGGCTTACTTCACCGCAAACAGCGTCAGGTTCATGAAGATCTTGAACGCGTACCCGAGCGTGACGGCGCCGATCACGCCGCCGGCCCACAGCACGACGAACCACATCCAGCCGCGCATCCGCGGCCGGGGGGCCGCGGCGGCGGAGCGCCCGGCGGAATCAGTGGTGGTAGTAATGCTGGTCTTCATGGCGCACCTTGCCTCGGAATACCCAGTAACCCATCGTCGTGTAGGCGATGATGATCGGGAGGATAACCGCTGCGCCGACCAGTGTGAAGGTCTGGCTGGAGCGCGGTGCCGCGGCTTCCCAGATCGTCATCGTCTGAGGAATCGCATACGGGAACAGCGTGACGAGCAGGCCGACGTAGCCGAGCAGCACGAGCGCCAGCGCGAGCACGAACGGCGTCATGTCATGCCGGTTGCGCACCGCGCGGCGCATCCACACCGCGCACGCGGCGACCAGGAACGGCACCGGCAGCAGGCGCCAGAACAGCCCCGAATCGAACCAGCGCTGCGCGATGGCCGGGTCCTGCAGCGGCGTCCACAGGCTGACGACCGCGATGAAGCCGAGCAGCACGAGCGTCAGCGGCCACACGACGCGATGGAGGCGCCGCTGCAGGTCGCCTTCCGTCTTCGCGACGAGCCAGCAGCAGCCGAGCAGCGCGTAGGTCACGATCAGGCCGAGGCCGGTCAGCAGGCTGAACGGCGTGAGCCAGTCGAAGGCATCGCCCGCGAACACGCCGTCCTTCACGTTGATGCCCTGCAGGAACGCGCCGAGCGCGATCCCCTGGAACAGCGTCGCGCCGGCCGAGCCGCCGATGAACGCCAGATCCCACAGCTGCTTCGTGCGCCGCGCCTTCGCGCGGATCTCGAACGACACGCCGCGGAAGATCAGGCACACCAGCATGAAGATCAGCGGCAGGTACAGCGCCGACAGCACGGTCGAATAGACGACCGGGAACACCGCGAACAGCCCGGCGCCGCCGAGCACGAGCCACGTCTCGTTGCCGTCCCATACGGGCGCGACCGTGTTCATCATCAGGTCGCGTTCCTTCTCGTCCGGAAAGAACGGGAAGACGATGCCGATGCCGAGGTCGAAGCCGTCGAGCACGACGTACATGAAGAGCCCCAATGCGATGATCGCGGCCCAGATTACGGTGACGTCCATAGGTTTTCTCGTATGCGGAATGGGGTGGACCCGGGGTGGGCTCAGACGGTCTCGATCAGCTCGTCGACGGCCGACATCGGACGGCGCGCGGTGTGATCGGGGCGCGTGTCGGGCATGTCGTGTTTCGGGTCGTGCTTCACGTCGGGCAGCGCGGGGCCGGCCTTCATCAGCTTCAGCATGTAGTACACGCCGGTGCCGAACACGAGGAAGTACACGATCACGAACGTCATCATCGACAGGCTGACCTGCTGCACCGACAGCGGCGACACCGCATGCGCGGTGCGCATCACGCCATACACGACCCACGGCTGGCGGCCCGCTTCGGTCGTGACCCAGCCCGCGAGCAGCGATACGAAGCCGGTCGGGCCCATCACGAGCGCGAAGCGCTGGAACCATTTCGATTCATACAGGCTGCCGCGGCGGCGCAGGAGCCACGCGAGCGCGGCGAGGCCGATCATCGCGATGCCGAGGCCGACCATGATCCGGAAGCTCCAGAACACGACCGTCGAGTTCGGGCGGTCTTCCGGCGGGAAGTCCTTCAGCCCGCGGATCTCGCCGTCCCAGCTGTGCGTGAGGATCAGGCTGCCGAGGTGCGGCACCTTCACCGCGTAGCGGGTCGTTTCCGCCTTCATGTCCGGGATGCCGAACAGGTTGAGCGCGGTGCCGCCCTTCTCGGTTTCCCACAGCCCTTCGATCGCGGCGATCTTCGCGGGCTGGTGTTTCAGCGTGTTGATGCCGTGCTGGTCGCCGATCACGGCCTGCAGCGGTGCGAGCACGAGCAGCAGCCACAGCGCCATCGAGAACATCTTCTTCACGCCCTTGTCGCGGCGGCCCTTCAGCAGGTGCCATGCGCCCGTTGCGGCCACCACCAGCGCGGCGACGATGAACGCGGCGATCGCCATGTGGAACAGGCGGTACGGGAACGACGGGTTGAAGATGATCGCGAACCAGTCGGTCGGCACGACGCGGCCGTCGACGATCTCGAAGCCCTGCGGCGTCTGCATCCAGCTGTTAGACGCGAGAATCCAGAACGTCGAGATCAGCGTGCCGATCGCGACCATCAGCGTCGCGCCGAAGTGCGCGCGCGGGCTCACGCGGTTCCAGCCGAACAGCATGATGCCGAGGAAACCGGCCTCGAGGAAGAACGCGGTCATGACCTCGTACATCAGCAGCGGCCCGGTGACCGCGCCGGCGAAGCTCGAGAAGCCCGACCAGTTCGTGCCGAACTGGTAGCTCATCACGACGCCGGAAACGACGCCCATCCCGAACGCGACCGCGAAGATCTTCGACCAGAACAGGCAGAGGGTTTTGTAGTACTGCTTGCCGGTTTTCAGCCAGCGATATTCGAGGACGGCGATGAAGCTGGCGAGGCCGATGCTCAGCGCCGGAAAGACGATGTGAAAGGAGACGGTGAACGCGAATTGCAGGCGGGCCAGATCGAGGGCCGAAAGAGCGGTGTCCATACCAGTTGACCGAGGCTGACGATACCCGCCGGCGGGTGCCGGCGGACCCCGGCGGACGGGCGTCGGGGTTGGCTGGAGTATGGGCCGCGATGTTGCACCGCGAAATGCGCCAACTCGTCGCAGATGTCCAGCCCGTCTCTCGCGATTCCGGGGTAAATCGTTGATTCGTATCAAGAAGGTTGTTTGCGGCGCGCGCGGCCGCGGCGTGGCGGTCTGACGCACGTGCGTCAATATGGCGCGTCGCGTCATCGGAACGGTTCGATGCGGGCGCGAACGCTGCGCGACACCGCCCCGCTCGGCGCCCGCGCGCGGCCGAACCGTTGCGGTGCGTTATCGCGTAACGCACGCGCTCGTGCCGGCGGGCCGCGGGTGATGGGGTCTGTCACATCGGTAACGCCGCGCAACATTGGCGCGCGCGCCCGTAATGGATGACGGATCGCGCGCGGCGTAGCGTTCGGTATGTCGGGTTCGCATCGACGAACCGCCAGCCGGAGAACGTGACGTGAATGGATTGAAGCTCGCGCTGGGCGCGGTGGCCGCAGTGGCGATCGCGACGGGCGGCGTGGCGCATGCCGCCCGGGTCGGGGTCTATATCGGCCCCGGCTACCCGTATTACTACCCCGTCGTCCCTGCGCCTTATTACTACCCGCCGCCCGTCGTCGCGGTACCCGTCGACCCGGGGCCGCCGCCCGAGTACGTCGAGAAAGGGCAGCCGCAGGACGACGGCGACGCGAACGTCTGGTACTACTGCGACGCGTCGAAGCATTACTACCCGCATGTGAAGACCTGCAAGTCGGGCTGGCGATCGGTGCCGGCACGGCCGCAGTGACGGAGGCGCGACGATGAAATCCCTGTTTCGACCACTGCGCGTGCCGGCCGCGCTGGCGCT
>NZ_ASSI01000241.1:0-11079 GCF_000466765.1 Burkholderia sp. AU4i
ACCACCGAGATCTACACTCTTTCCCTACACGACGCTCTTCCGATCTATCAGGCCGGCGCTGCCGCCCGTCCACAGGCGCGCGGTGCAGCCCGCCGCGATCAGCGCCAGCGCGACGGTCAGCGCGCGCTGCTCGCCGACGCGTCGCGCGAGCCCGACACCGGCTCCGGCGACGACCCCCATCAGCACGAACGGCAGCGTGGTCAGCAGCGCGGCCGCGCGAAAGCCGAGGCCCGTGTCGGCGCGCACGACGTCGAGCACGGGGCCGAACGCGGTCAGGAACGGGCGCAGGTTGAGGCCGGCCAGCACCAGCAGCGCGAGCGCGCCATGGGACACGGAAGCCGCATGCGGGCGGCGGACAGCTTGCGCGGTGCCGGGGTCGGACATCGGGATACTCCAGGGAGGGGCCGGTGGCCCTGTGATGCGATGCCGAAAGGGTAAGCGCGTGTTACGCCAGGTGAAAATTAAATATTCGACTGGGAATCAGTGCGGAATGCGATGGGGCGGCGCGGGGCGACGGGGACGGATGGGGGCCGCCGGCGGTGGCGGGCGATACGGCGTGACGGCACCTTCGTCAGATGAAACACGCACCGTCACGCGACGGGCATCTGCTCGGCGAGCGCTTGCGCGCGCGCGGCCACCAGCGTCCGGACGAGCGCGCGATCGGCCGCCGTTTCCGGCGTAAAGATCACGAGCGTCTGGTCGGGCCGGCCGCTCACGGCGAACGCCGAGTATTCGAGCGCGATGCGCCCGACGGCAGGGTGGTGGATCTCCTTGGTCCCTTCTTCGTGCGAGCGGACATCGTGGTCGCGCCACAGCGCGTCGAATTCCGCGCTCGCCGCGCGCATCTCGTCGACGAATGCCTGAACGGCCTGCGTCGCACCGCCGCGCGCGACGTCGGCGCGAAACGCGCCCACCGCGAACCGCGCGACGCGTTCCCAGTTCGCCTGCACGCGGCGCACGTGCGGATCGACGAAAATGAGCCGCAGGATGTTGCGCCGCTCCGGCGACAGCACGGTGTAGTCGGTCAGCGTCGCCGCTGCCGCGTCGTTCCACGCGACGACGTCCCACGTAGCCGAGCGCACGATCGCGGGGCTCGCGTCGAGCGAATCGAGCACGTGCTGCACGCGCGGCGATACATGGTCGGCTGCGTGATAGCGCACTTCCGGCAGGTGGCCGACGCCGATCAGGAACAGGTGCTCGCGCTCGGCGTCGTTCAGCAGCAGCGCGCGGGCGAGCCGGTCGAGCACGTCGGCCGACGGCGCACCGCCGCGCCCCTGTTCGAGCCACGTGTACCACGCGGTGCTCACGTGCGCGCGCTGGGCGACTTCCTCGCGCCGCAGGCCCGGCGTGCGGCGGCGCGTGGCCGGCAGGCCGAGCGCGGCCGGGTCGAGTTTCTCGCGGCGGGCCCGAAGGTATGCGCCGAGCAGGTTGTCGGGGGCGTCTGCCATAGCCTGTTAGTTCGTTTACCGGTAAACCGTCACGGCTTCACCGTGCACGGCGATCGACAGATAGTAAGCCTCCCTGCCATCCGGAGGTGTTGAACATGCGTGTCTTTGTTACTGGAGCGTCGGGCTTCGTCGGCGCGGCCGTCGTGGCCGAACTCGTTGCTGCCGGGCACTCGGTGCTCGGCCTCGCGCGGTCCGATGCGGCCGCGTCGTCGGTCGCGGCGGCCGGCGCCGATGTCCATCGCGGGTCGCTCGAGGATCTCGACAGCCTCACGCGCGGCGCCGAAGCCGCCGACGCGGTGATCCATACGGGATTCAATCACGACTTCTCGCGCTTCGCGCAGAACTGCGAGCTCGATCGCCGCGCGATCGAGACGATCGGTGCGGTGCTCGCGGGCTCGGCGCGGCCGCTGGTCGTCACGTCGGGCCTCGCGCTCGTCGCACCCGGGCGCGCGGCAACCGAGGACGATCCGCCCGTGCCGGTGTCGTCGACCTACCCGCGGGCGTCCGAAGCGACCGCGGCCGCGCTGGAAGCGCGCGGCGTGCATGCGTTGGTCGTGCGCCTGCCGCCGTCCGTGCACGGCGACGGCGATCACGCTTTCGTGCCGCGCCTGATCGCGTTCGCGCGGGAGAAGGGCGCGTCGGCCTACATCGGCGAAGGCGACAATCGCTGGCCGGCCGTGCACCGGCTCGACGCGGCGCGTGTGTACCGGCTCGCGATCGAGCGTGGTGCGGCCGGCGCGCGCTATCACGCGGTCGACGATACGGGGGTGCGGTTCAGGGACATCGCGGAAGTGATCGGCCGGCGGCTGAACGTGCCCGTCGTCGCGAAGACGGCGGCGGAAGCGGGCGAGCACTTCGGCTGGTTCGCGATGTTCGCGGGGATGGATGCGCAGGCCACGAGCGAGCGCACGCGTGCATCGCTCGACTGGGCGCCGACGCAGCCGGGGCTGCTGGCCGATATCGACCGGCCGCGGTATTTCGAAGGCTGAGCGGGGCGGCGGGCGTGCCACCGTATCCATACAAGTGGTACGCCCGCGTTGCAGCGTTCAGACCGTGACGACGATCTTCCCGACTTGCGCGCCGGCTTTCATGTTGCGATGCGCTTGCGCGATGACGTCGAATGCTTTGCCAGTCGCATCAAACATCTTCATCGTTTCGCCTTTCGTTTCAGCCGCCATCCGTCTCGTGCGCAGAATTGCTTTTTATTCATTCAAATCTATATTGGGATCTGTTCGTTTCGATGCGAGGAATCAAAACGATGACGACTCAATCGAATGTGCTCGAGAAATTTCAGATGTGTGCGGCCGTACGAGGAGACACGTCGGCCGTGGTGTCGGAGCAAGCGTGCCTGAGTTACCGCGAGCTGGATCGTCGGAGCGACGCGGTTGCAGGTGCATTGCGAGGCCGGGGCATCGGGCGCGGCAGCCTGGTGCCGATCGAGGCGGCGCGTAACGTCGACTTCATCGTCGGTATCCTCGGCATCCTGAAGGCCGGTGCGACGTATGTCCCGATCGACGAACGTTATCCCGACGCCCGCAAGGATCTCATCCTGCAGCAATGCGATGCGTCGCTGGTGTTGACGGCCCGCGCGACGCAGCGGGATGCGGCCGTTCCGTTCATCAGTGTGGCGGACCTGTCGGTGCGGCGGCCCGACCGGGACAACGCGTATGCGACGCAACCCGCCGATGCGCCGGAGGGCGCGATCTACGTGATCTTCACGTCCGGTTCCACCGGCGCGCCGAAAGGCGTCATCGTCGAGCATGCCGCCGTGGCCACACTCGTCGGCTGGCACAACGCGCGTTTTTCGATGAATGCCGAAAGCCGCGCGACGCTGATGGCGGGCCTCGGCTTCGATGTATCGCAGTGGGAAATCTGGTCGGCTCTCTGCGCGGGGGCGACGCTGTTCCTGCCGGACGACGAAACGCGTTTCGACGCCGATGCGCTCGTCGGCTTCTTCACCCGTCACCGGATCACGCATGCGTATGTTCCCACCGTGATGGTGGCCGACGTGGTGGGTGTCGGCCAGCCGGCGGACCTGAAGCTCGAGTATCTGTTCACGGCCGGCGAAAAGCTGGATCCGGTCGATACCGATCGAGTCAGTTACACGGTGGTCGATTACTACGGGCCGACCGAAGCGACGATCTTCGCGACGTATCACGTCGTTCCGAGCGCGACGCTTGGCCGTCCGGCATCGATCGGACACCCGGTCGGCAATACCGAGATCCTGATCCTGAACGATGCGCTGGAAGCGGTGGCGGAGAACGGCGTCGGCGAGATCTGCATCGGCGGGGCAGGCCTGGCCCGCGGCTACCTGAACAACCCTGCGTTGACTCGCGAGAAATTCCGTCCGCATCCGCAACGGCCGGACCGGATCCTCTATCGCACGGGCGATCTCGGGCGCCGGCTGAACGACGGCTCGATCCAGTTTCTCGGCCGTCTGGACGATCAGGTCAAGATTCGCGGCAACCTGGTCGAGCTGAGCGAAATCCAGGCGGTGCTCGCCAGAGCGGACGTGGTACGCAAGGCGCTGGTGCTGGCGTTGCCCCGCATCGCCGGAACCGGCAAGGAACTGGTTGCGTTCGTCGTGCCGGCTGATTCCGCCGTGCCGCCCGAGCAGGTCGTCGACGCGCTGAAGGCAAGCGTGCGGCAATACCTGCCGGATTACATGTGGCCCGTCGGTCACGTGCTGCTCGACGACATCCCCGTGACGGCGAACGGCAAGACCGACCGGGCCGCGCTGCAGCAGCGTTACCACGACGAACTGCGCAACCGGACCGAGCAGGACTCGTATACCGCCGTCGAGCGGATCGTGATGGATGCTTTCGTCGCGCTGACCGGCCATGCGTCGTTTCGCAAGACCGACAGTTTCTTCGACATCGGCGGCAATTCGCTGCTGACGGCGAAGCTTGCCAGGGCGCTGTCGGATGCCGCGGGCACGAAGATGCTGATCCGTGACGTCTACGAGCACTTGTCGGTGGAAGGGCTCGCAGGCGAGATCGAGCGGCGTGTCGCGGCGGCGCTCGAGATCGACCGTGAGCCCGTTTATGCGCTCTCGAACGATATCCGCGTGCCGGCGCAGGCGGATTTCAGTGGCGCCTTCGACGTCGCGCTGCTGGCGCGCCCGCGCACGATTCTGCTGACGGGTGCCACGGGGTTCGTCGGCGTTCATTTGCTGGCCGAACTGCTCGCGACGACGTCGGCGATCGTGCATTGCCTGGTGCGTGCGGAAGATGCCGCCGCGGGACGTGCGCGGATCGACGAAAAGCTGCGCGCCTACGACGTGAACCTCGGGCCGGACGAGCGATCCCGCATCCGCGTGTGGGCGGGTGATATCACGCAGGCGCACTTGGGGTTGGACGAGCGGCGCTACGCGGCGCTGGCGGACGAAATCGACATCGTTTACCACTCGGCTGGCGCGGTCAATTTCATCCAGCCGTATTCTTTCATGAAGAAGATCAACGTGGACGGCCTGACCCAGATCCTCGCTCTCGCCGGGTACAGGCGCACCAAGGCGCTGATCCTGCTGTCGACGATCTCGGTGTACAGCTGGGGGCATCGCTTCACCGGCAAGGCCATGATGACCGAAGCGGACGACATCGATCAGAACCTGCCGGCGGTGCTTGAGGACATCGGCTATACGCGCAGCAAATGGGTGATGGAAAAAATGGCCGACCTGGCGGCGCAGCATGGCCTGCCGCTGATGACGTTCCGTCTCGGCTACGCGACGTTTCACGGCGAGACCGGCGTCAGCGCCGATTATCAATGGTGGGGGCGGCTCGTGAAGACGTGCATGGCGCTCGGCACCGTGCCCGACCTTGAGGACCTGCGCGAAGGGCTCACGAGCGTGGACTACATGACGAAAGCGCTTGCGTGGATTTCCCGCAATCCGGCGGCGCTGGGACGGAAATTCAACCTGATCAATTCGCCCGAGGCCAACCTGACGCTTCGGGAGTTCTTCTCGAGGCTGGAACGCTACTTCGGCTTGCGGTTCCGGGTCGTGCCGTTCCGCGAATGGCGCGATGCGTGGAAAACCGATATCGACGCACCGCTCTATCCGCTATTGAGCCTGTTCGATGACAACATTCGCGACGGGATGTCCACGGCCGAGCTGTATCAGAACAATTACGTGTGGGACTGCCGCAACGTGATCGAATTTCTCGAAGGCAGCGGCATCGCGCAGCCGGCATTTTCCCGCGAGCAACTGGCGCGGTACATGGAACGGTCGATCGGCCATCGGGTTGCGGGGTGAGCGCGACAACCGCATACCGCTCGCCTCCCGCGCGACGTCGGTGCACCGCCGCCCGCCGCCCGTCATTCGACCGGATGCAGGTCCTGCAATAGCGTCGGCACGAGCTCCGACACGGTCGGGTGGATGTGCATCGCGCGGCTGATCGTCGTGTACGGCGCTCCTGCGGGCATCACGTCGAGCATCCCGTGCACGACTTCGTCGCCCGTCACGCCGAGGATCGACGCGCCGAGGATCGCGTGGCTGTCCGCGTCGACGATCACTTTCATGAAACCCAGGCTCTCGCCTTTTTCCACTGCACGGCCGACGCGCGTCATCGGCCGCGTGCCGACGAGCAGCCGGCGGCCGGTCTGCTTCGCTTCCGCGAGCGTCATGCCGACGCGGCCGAGCGGCGGATCGACGTACAGCGCGTACGCTGCGATGCGATCGGACACCTTGCGCGGATCGTTGTCGAGCAGGTTGGCCGCGACGATCTCGTAGTCGTTGTACGCGGTGTGCGTGAACGCGCCGCGCCCGTTGCAATCGCCGAGCGCCCAGATGCCGGGCACATTCGTGCGCAACTGTTCGTCGACCTCGATGTAGCCGCGCGCGTCGGTCGCGACGCCCGCGCGGTCGAGCCCGAGATCGTCGGTGTTCGGCACGCGTCCGACCGCGAGCAGCAGGTGCGAGCCCGCGACCTCGCGGCCGCCGCCCGTGCAGTCGAGGCCGACCGCAATGCCGCTGCCGTCGCGCCGCGCGCTCAGGCAGGTCGCGTCGAGCTGCACGTCGATCCCTTCGTTTTCGAGGATCTCGCGCACCGCCTGCGACACGTCTTCGTCCTCCCGCCGGATCAGGCGCGAACCCTTCTCGACGATCGTGACCTTCGACCCGAAGCGGCGATACATCTGGCCGAACTCGAGCCCGATGTAGCTGCCGCCGACGATCACGAGATGCTCGGGCAGGAAGTCGACGTCCATCATCGTCGAGTTGGTCAGGTACGGCACCGTTTCGAGGCCGGGCATGGCCGGCACCTGCGCGCGCCCGCCGACGTTGATGAAGATGCGCTCGGCTTCGAGCAGTGTGTCGCCCACGCGCACGGTGGTCGCGCCTTCGAAGCGCGCATGGCCCTGGATGACCGTCGCGTGTTCCAGCCCGCGCACCCACTGCTCGACACCCTGGTTCGAGCGCCCCGAGATCTGGTCCTTGCGCGCCTTCACGGCTTTCATGTCGACGGTGACGGGGCCGCCCACCGACACGCCGTATTCACCGGCGCGGCGCGCAAGGTGCGCGGCGTACGCGCTCGCGATCAGCGTCTTGGTCGGGATGCAGCCGGTGTTCACGCAGGTGCCGCCGAAGCGGCCGCGCTCGATGATCGCGACCTTCATCCCGGCGGCGGACAGCCGCGCGGCTAGTGGCGGGCCGGCCTGACCGGTGCCGATGACGATCGCGTCGAAGAGTTGCGTCATGACGTTCTCCAGTGCGGGTGCAGCGAGGGAGCGTAGGCGGGCGAGCCGCGTGCGAGGCCGGCGCAGGGTCGCGCGACGGCGAGCGCCTATGGTAGTCCTGTTGGCGTGCGCTCGCGAGCGGTGGCGGGGCGGGATGCGATGGCGTTTGACCGAAGCCGCATCCGCCGCCGCGCGACGCAACCGCTCGCGGCGCGTTGCGCCGGCCGCGTCAGTCCTTGCGTTGCCACTGACTGAACGACACCGGCCGGTGCGCGTCGGCGCGCGTGACGGTGACGTGGTCGGGCTGGTCGTCGAGCGGAAACGATTCGGTGACGATCCGGTTCGAAAACAGCCATCCGTGCGTGCGCGGGTCGTAGCGGAACGTCACATAGTCGCTCCAGTGCTGCCCGCACGCGACGAAGTTCTGCACGGTGAAATAGCGGCCTTTTATCGCGAAGCCGTTGTCGGCGGTATCTTCGGGATCGAACGGATCGCACTGGCCGCCTTCGTTCGCGCGCAGCACGACCTGGTCGTTGCGCGCGACGAGCCGGAATGCGTGGTCCGGTTGTTCCTCGAAGATCAGCAGCGGACGCGGCGATGGCTGCTCGCGCGTATCGACCGCCCGATGCACGACGACGAGCAAGCTGTGCCGCCCGTTGTCGAGATCCGGCCCGGCATGTGCGACGAGCGGCTGGAAGCCGGCAGGTAGCTGCGCGGCGACCGATTTCGGCAGGTCGCCGGCGCGGGCGTTGAACGAAAGCGCGGCGAGCAGCGGAAGGAGCACGAACGGCAGGCGGGAAGCACGCATCACGAGGTGTGCGGTCGAAAGGAAAAAAGAGGGGCCGATGGCGTGGATATTACAAGTCCCGCCCGAGAAACTCGGTGCCCGGCACCGGATTGAACGCGACAGGCGGCGCGGGCGTGAAGCGGAGCGACGCATACAGTTTCCTGGCGGCGACGAATTCGGGCAGCACGTCGAGGCACATCCGCGCATAGCCGGCTGCCTTCGCGTCGTGCAGCAGCCGTTCGACGAGCTGGCGGCCGACGTTCAGCCCGCGCGCGTCGGGACGCACATAGACGCGCTTCATTTCGCACGTCGTCGCGTCGATTTCGCGAAACGCCGCACAGCCCGCCACGCGCTCGCCTTGCCACGCGAGCAGCAGCCGCCCGCGCGGCGCCGCGTACTTGCCGGGCAGCGCGGCGATCTCTGGCTCGTAGTCCTGGAAGTCGAGGCTGACGGTCGGGCTCGCGATGTACTCGCGGAAGATCGCCTCGACGGCACGGGCGTCGTCGGGATAGCGGGCGGCGCGAATCTCGATCATGGGGGGCGCGAATCACGGGAAAGGGGCCAGCATAGCAGCGCAAAGTTGCTTTCGGCCATGCGCGAAGCGTGCCAAAATCAGCGGCTCGACCCTCGGAAACGACACGCAGGCGCCGGCGCTTCGGCGTCGCTTACCAAGGAGACTTCGATGACCGCATCGGCTGCCGTACTCGCCATCCTGGCTGCGCTGTTTCTCGGCGCGATGATTCCGGGCCCGAGCTTCGTGCTGGTTGCCCGCAATGCGATCGGGCTGTCGCGCCGCGACGGGCTGGCCACCGCGCTCGGCATGGGCATCGGCGGCATCGTGTTCGGCGGCGTCGCGCTGGCCGGGCTCTACACGCTGCTGCAGGCCGTCGAATGGCTGTACGTGGGCCTCAAGGTGGCGGGCGGCGCGTACCTGATCTACATGGCGTCGAAGATCTGGCGCGGCGCCGACCGGCCGATCGCGATGGACGATCCGCGGGCGATGGGCGGCGGCAGCGCGCGCAAGTCGTTCTGGACGGGCCTCACGACCCAGCTCAGCAACCCGAAGACGGCGATCTGGTACGGCAGCATCTTCGCGGCGCTGCTCCCGCAGCATCCGCCGCTGTGGTGCTATCTGGCGCTGCCGCCGCTCGTGTTCGGCGTCGAGTTCGGCTGGTACACGATCGTCGCGCTGTGCTTTTCCACGCGCCGGCCGCGCGAGCTCTACCTGCGCGCGAAGAAGTGGGTCGACCGCGTCGCGGCCGGCGCGATCACGCTGCTCGGGCTGCGGCTGATCCTGAACGCGCCGAAAGCGGGAATCTGAGCGCTTCCATTCCTGATCCGCATCGCACGGCGGCCGGCCATTCCAGCGGCCGGCCGCCGGCGCGCACCGCGCGTCGGCATCAGGCTTCGCTGAACCGCTCCAGCAGCGCCGCGAACCGCGTGTCGTCGGGAAACCCCTTCACTTCATAACGCACCGGGCGATGCCCGGTGGCCGTCATCAGGTCGCCGCACGTGTTCAGCAGCTCGGCCATCGGCACGTAGGCCGACTGTCCGGTCGACTCGCGATGGAGCGCGACGATATCCGTCTCGGGCAGCAGCGTGTGCACGCCGTCGCTCCATACGCCGACGCTGAACAGGCTGCCGTCCTGGCGCTTGTACACCGAGTAGGTCGCCACGAAAACGTCGGTGCCGTCGCGTTCATGCACGTCGTCGAGGAGCATCCGCTGATCCTGGTAGTCGCCCGCGAGCTCGCCGATGCGCAGCGCGGCCAGCTTCGTTTCGAGCCCTTCCGGCACGAAACGCCGCCACGCGGTGCCGTCCCAGCGCAGCATCAGCGGCGGCAGCGGGCGCGGCTGCGCCTGCGCCTGTTCGGCGAGGTCGACCATGGCGGCGAGCCCGGCCGGATTGCGGTCGCCGGTGAGCAGCAGCACCGCGCGGTTCGGCGCCATCACGACCGGCGCGCCGGCGATCGGCTGCCGGTGGAGCAGGTCGGTCAGCAGCAGCCGCGCCGCGTCGTAGGAATCGTTGAATTGCGACAGGAACACGCCGTTCGGCAGCGCGGCCCACGGCGCCGACGATTCGGCCCGCAGGTTGTCGATCGCGATCTCGCATGCGTCGTCGAACGAGATGCCCCATTTGTCGAGCGTCGAGGTCGGCAGGCGCGCGATGTTGAACTCGCCGTCGTACGCGATGCCGATCTCGATGTTCTCGCACAGCGGCCGGAATGCCAGTTCCGTTACGCCGGGCTGCCCGGCCAGTTGCAGCGCGGTCACGCCGCGCTCGGTCGCGCTGCGGATCACGGGCCGCAGCTTCGCACGTGCGGCGGAGAAATCCTCGGGGATCTCGTGCTGCATCATCGCGCTCGCCTGCCGTTTCAGCACGGTGTCGCGCTCGGACGGCTTCGCGGCCGCGTAGTCGCGGAACAGGTTGTGCAGGTTGATGATGTTCGACGGAGCATCCGACTGGACGAGACAGCCCTTCTCGTCCTCGTGGCGCCAGGTGCGCGTGTCGCCCGATGCGCGCAGCGTGGCGATCAGGCGTTCGGCGAAGGCCTGCGGGGTCGGCGGTTTGCCGAAACGGTCGCGCAGGCGCGTGACGAGGTTGGCAAGCATCGTGTGCGGTCGGGCCGGGCCCGTTTGTTGTCGTTGTGGGTCGGTGGCACCCGGTCTCGGGGGCGCAGCCCGCGGCCGGCACGCGTGGCCCGACGGGTGCTGAGATGGTAGCGCAACGCGGCGGGTCTCGGCGGCCCGAATGCGCAACCGGCGGGCGACGCAGTGGCGCGCAAGGGCGGCAGAACCGCCGCCGCCGCGGCCCTCGGCCGCCCGCCAAGCCTTGTGTGGCGGGCGTTCGCGAGTGCCGCACGCGCCACCGGGCGGCGGCGCTTCCCCGATTCTGGCGGTCGACCTCCCGGCGACGTGTAAACTGCTGCCTTTTTTGACGGTTTGCAGCATGGTGCAAGCACCTCCGCGCCCGGCGCTGAGCGGCCCGGCGCTCGTCCGGCTGCTCGCGCGCCTGGCCGATGCCGACGTCGCGGAATCCCGGCAGACGCTGTCCGACCGGCTGAGCCAGTGGCTCGGCTGGACCGACGCGATCACGCTGTCGTCCGCGCTGAATGCGAGCCCGCCCGGCGTCGCGGCCGGCGTGCGCGGCTACGACGCCGAGCGCGACTGCGCA
>NZ_ASSI01000242.1:0-6241 GCF_000466765.1 Burkholderia sp. AU4i
CGCCGGCCACGTGGCGGCCGCGCCCGCGCGCGGCCTGCTGCACGCGGCGCACCGGCCGTTCCGGCTCGACTATGGCCGCGCACGGCAGGTGCATGTGATCAACGGGATGGGGGTCACGCTCGGCGATTCGGTGATCGGGCTCACCGCCCTGGCCGCGCTGCGCGCAGCGCATCCGGGCCTGGGCTTCATGCTGTACCGGCCCGCCCGCGCGCCGCGCTACGTCGATGCGCTGTACGCGCTCGCGGCCGACATCGTCGCGCCGTCGCGCGCGCTGCCGTACCCCGCCGACGCGCTGCCGGCGGACGCGCCGTGCATCGACGTCGGTAATCACCTGTACTGGCCCGCGTTTGCCCGGTTGCCGATGATCGATTTCTTCCTCGACGCGCTCGGCGTGGAGCCTGCCTCGGTGCCGGCATCGGCCAGGCGCAACCGCTGGCTCGCGCGGCTGCCGTTGCCCGCGTTGCCCGCGCAATGGCAGCGTCCGTACGTGCTGTTCTGTCCGAACGCGAGCACCGCGTTGCGCAGCGTGCCGCCTGCCCTCCGGGCTATGTTCGTCGAACAGCTGGCCCGGCGCTACGGCTTGCCGGTGGCCGGGTTCGGGCCGGTCGCGCATCCCGCGTATGTCGACGTGAGCGCCGATGCGGCAGGCGATACGGCCCGGTTCATCGCATGGGTCAAGGGCGCCAGCCTGCTGTTCGCGCCCGACACGGCCGCGCTGCACCTTGCCGACGGTTTCGACGTGCCGACGCTCGCATGCTTTACAACGATCGAGCCGGCGCTGCGCGTACGCGACTATCTGCATTGCGTGCCGGTCGCGCTCGACGTGCCGGCCGAATTGCACGGGCTGCATCGCAGCGAGCGGCCGGCCGATCTCGCGGCGGTCGAGGCCGCTTACCGGGCGATCGACTGGGACGCGCTGGCCTGGCCCGCGCCGCGCAAAGCCGCGACGACCGCTGATCAGGAAAACCGGACGCGAGCATCCGCAGCGTGGCCGAAAGCGCAATAGCGTGCCCGCACCGCCTGAGCCTGAGCCTGAGCCTGAGCCGAGCCCGAGCCCGAGCCCGAGCCCGAGCCCGAGTCCGAGTCCGAGTCCGAGTCCGAGTCCGAGTCCGAGTCCGAGTCCGAGTCCGAGTCCGAGTCCGAGTCCGAGCTTGAGCCCGAGTCAGGCTCACCCCGACTGCCGCCCCGCGCTCACCCCGCCACCATCACCGCGCGATCGCGCAGCGTCTCCGACGGCCGCTTGCCGAACAGTCGCCGGTAATCGGTCGCGAACTGGCTGAGATGCCAGAAGCCCCACGCCTCCGCAACGTCCTGCACCGAACCGGCCGCGCGGCCGCACAGGTCGCGCCGCGCGCCGTTCAGCCGCAGCGTGCGCAGGTAGGTGGCGGGCGCCATGCCGAGCACGTCCTGGAAGCAGTACTGCAGCGTGCGCCGGCTCACGTGCAACTGCTCGCACAGTTCGGGCACGCCGACCGGGCGCGTGCGGTGCGCAAGCACGTAGTCACGCGCCTGTTCGACGATCCAGCGGCGCATCGACGGCGCGCGGCCGGCATCGTCGTCGGCCGGTTGCGCGCACACGTCGAACAGCGCGGCCAGCACCTCGGCCTGCAGGTCGTCGCGCTGCGCATCGGCCAGCGGGCCGGCCATCGCCACCGCCCCGTCCAGCCGGCGGCCGAGCAGCGCGCACAGGCGCGCGAGCCGCGCATCGCCGACCTGCATCACGCGCTGCGTGAACAGCCGCTCGTCGAGCGCACGGTGCTCGACCTCCTCCGCATAACGGCGCAGCACGTCGCCGCGCACGACGATGCCGTAGATCGAGAACTGCGCGGGCGTCACCAGTTCGAATTCGACGTTGCCGGGCCGGAACGCGAGCGCGCCGGGCCCGATGCGGCACGCATCGACGCGCGCGGTGCCGTCGCTCACGAGCGGGATGCCGAACCAGTACGCATCGCCGCGCACCTCGCACGCCTGGCGCAGCAGGTGGCTCGTCGATTCCCGAAACAGTTTCATCGTGTCGAGCGGCAGCTCGGTCAGCGTGCCGACGAAACGGCCGGCCGCGAGCTGGTCGTAGGTCTGCCGCCAGCCGATCAGGTTGCGCGCCTGCTCGTCGGCGTCATGCGCGACGCTGACGACCGCCTGCCCGGCCAGCGCGTCGTCGCCCTGCGCGTTGCGCCGCGTGTCTTCGGCTGTCGGTTCTTCGCTACACGCCACGTGTTGGTCCATCGTGTCCTCCCTCACCTGCCCGGAACCGCGTCTGTCACGCAAGTCCCGTGCCGAACCGCGCGGTTCGGCGAACGGCCCGTCATTCCACGTTGTCCGGCCGTTGCGCGCCGTCCGGGCGCACCCGAAGGCGGCGTGCCGCGCACGCCGCCGGTGCGATCCGCGCGACGACCGCGCATCTCGACCGCCGCCGGCCGCCGAATCCCGGCTACCCGGCCGGCTTCAGCCGCACGACCCGCGTGCCGCAATTGCCATACGCCTGCGCGACCGCCAGCTCGACGATCGCGCTTCCGGCCGGCCAGGGCGCCGCGTCGGCTTCGGGCAAATCGGCGCGCAGCGTCGCGCGACCGTTGATCCGGTAGCGGATGCCGCGCACGAAGTCGACGAACAGCAACCCGACGCCGCAGCCGTCGCATGCCGCCGCATCGATCCGGCCACCGGCGCCGGGAGCGGCAGGCAACGCGAACCGCAGCGTCTTCGTGTCGATCACGCGGACGACCGGCAGCAGATCGCCGTTCGCGTCGCGCATGCCCGGCACGATGTCGCAGGTCACGGATGTGCGCGAGCCGCCCGCAGTGGCGATGAACATGAACGGCTGAGATTCGACGAACTGCCGCACGCCGATGCTCACGCGTGTCGTCACCACGTCGCTCATCCGCTCGGCTTCGTCGGCCACGCCGAAGCGGTGCTGCGCGTCGAGTTCGCCCGCATGGAACACGGGGTGACGCGGAAAGGATCGGGGCAGTTCAGCCATGCTGGTTTTCGTTACACGCATCGGCACGCCGTGCCGCAGCGAAGACACGACGGCCGGTATCGTTTCCGGCGCCGGCCGCGACGATGCTCGGCCGACACCGGGGGTCGGATGTCGAAGTCGAAAATGGCGAAGCGCCGGGTGACCGGACGGGACGACGGCCACCCGCCGATAGCCGGTAGCCGGTAACCGCCGCATCGCACCCGCATGCGCAACGCCCGACGGACGGACAAACGTCACCCGGCCGTCGAACGTTGAACGCAGCCCGCGCGCCACGCGCCCCACCAATGAACCCCGGGATCATCCCGGCCGGCGCTGCCCTGCCGGCCGGCCGATCCCGGCGCTCCGCCACTGCGTCGACGCCCCGGTCAGAAGAACCCGAGCGCCTCGGCCTGGTAGCTGACCAGCAGGCACTTCGTCTGCTGATAGTTCGACAGCGCCATCTTGTGCGTCTCGCGGCCGATCCCCGACTGCTTGTAGCCGCCGAACGCCGCGTGCGCGGGGTACAGGTGGTAGCAGTTGGTCCACACGCGGCCGGCCTCGACCTCGCGGCCCATCCGGTACGCCCGCGTGCCGTTGCGCGTCCACACGCCCGCGCCGAGCCCGTAGAACGTGTCGTTCGCGAGTTCGATCGCTTCCTGCTCGTCCTTGAACGTCATCACCGACGCGACCGGCCCGAAGATCTCTTCCTGGAACACGCGCATCTTGTTGTTGCCGAGCAGCATCGTCGGCTTCACGTAGTAGCCCGTGTCGAGGCCGGCAGCCGGCGCCGTGCGTTCGCCGCCCGTCAGGCATTGCGCGCCTTCGCCGCGGCCGATGTCGATGTACGACAGGATCTTGTCGAGCTGCTGCTGCGACGCCTGCGCGCCGATCATCGTCTGCAGGTCGAGCGGGTGGCCGGCCTTGATGCGCTCGACGCGCGCGACCGCCTTCTCGATGAATTTCTCGTAGATCGATTCCTGGATCAGGATCCGCGACGGGCACGTGCACACTTCACCCTGGTTCAGCGCGAACATCGCGAGCCCTTCGAGCGCCTTGTCGAGGAACGCGTCGTCCTGGTCGAGCACGTCGGCGAAGAAGATGTTCGGGCTCTTGCCGCCCAGTTCGACCGTCGACGGGATCAGGCTGTCGGCCGCCGCGCGCAGGATGTGCTTGCCGACCGGCGTCGAGCCCGTGAACGCGATCTTCGCGATCCGCTTGCTGGTCGCGAGCGCTTCGCCCGCTTCCTTGCCGAAGCCGTTCACGATGTTGATCGTGCCGGCCGGGAACAGGTCGCCGATCAGCTCCATCAGCACGAGCACCGACGCGGGCGTCTGCTCGGCCGGCTTCATCACGACGCAGCAGCCGGCCGCGAGCGCCGGCGCGAGCTTCCATGCGGCCATCAGCAGCGGGAAGTTCCACGGGATGATCTGGCCGACGACACCGAGCGGCTCGTGGAAGTGGTACGCGACGGTGTTGTCGTCGATCTCGGAGATGCCGCCTTCCTGCGCGCGGATGCAGCCCGCGAAGTAGCGGAAGTGGTCGATCGCGAGCGGCAGGTCGGCCGCCATCGTCTCGCGCAGCGGCTTGCCGTTGTCGATCGTCTCGGCCACGGCCAGCAGCTTCAGGTTCTTTTCCATCCGGTCGGCGGCGGCGAGCAGCAGGTTCGCGCGCTCGGCCACGGACGTCTTGCCCCACTTGCGGCGCGCGGCATGCGCGGCATCGAGCGCCAGCTCGATGTCGTCGGCGCCCGAGCGCGGAATGCGGCAGAACGGCTGGCCGTTGATCGGCGACACGTTCTCGAAATACTCGCCTTTCACCGGCGGAACCCACTTGCCGCCGATGTAGTTGTCGTATTGCTGACGGTACGGGTATTCGACGTCGAGGCCCAGTTGTTTCAGGTCAAACGGGTTCATACATGTCTCCTGTTCATCGTGCTTGTGTGCGTACAGCGCCGGTTGGATCGCGCTGCATCGGTTTACGCAACATGCGTGCCAAACGGAACGGAAGCACGGCGACCACGGCCGGCCCGCGTGCGCACCGTGCCGTGTTCACCCACGCAGCACGGCGGGTGTACCCATTCTGAACAGCGCGATTGCGCAGCAGCCGGGCCGGTGTGCGAAATTTCCACAGTGCGCGGGCGCGCGGGCAGGCGGACGGCGGCCGCGATGCATGGCATGTCGCTTGCGTGCGCATCGTGCGTTTCCATGCAGCGGCGAGTGCGCCGACCGACACCATGAACGACCGCGGCCCCCTGACCGACGACGCCATCGCGTTCATCCGCGAGCAGGCGTTCCTGATCGTCGCGACCGCCGACGAAGGCAGCAACAGCGACTGCTCGTACCGCGGCCGCCAGCCGCGCGCCGACGGCTCGTTCGAGCCGCTCGTCGACGTCCCCGACCGCCGCACGCTCGTGCTGCCCGACTTCGCGGGCAACAACCTGTTCAACACGATCGGCAATCTGCTCGTGAATCCGGCCGTCGCGCTGCTGTTCGTCGATTTCGTGCGCCAGACGACCTGGCTCGTGCAGGGCCGCGCGACGATCGACGAGGATGTGCAAGGCCGCGCTCATCTGTGGCCGGACGCACGGCGCTATGTGGTGGTTGACGTGGAGCGGGCGCAGGCGCGCGCGGATGCGGCGCTGCCGCCGCTGGTGCTGGCGTGATTCACGCGATGCGCTGGACGGATCGTCGACTCGCGACGCAAACGACGATGAAACGACGCGGCGCTCCGGCTGCCGTGGCCGAAGCGCCCATGCATGGCGATACGCCGCTCAACGCCCGCGCGTTTCCGTGCAAGTCGCATCGATCCGGTTGCGCACCGGCACGTCGGCATGGGCGTGCGCGTCGGCACCGTCGCCCGCTTCGGCAGCCACCCGCCGCCCGCCGAGAAACACGAACACCACCATCGCACACAGCACGGTGACGCCCGCCAGACCGATCAGCAACCGGTCGAATGCATGCGCGTAACTCGCGAGCAGCGCCGCGTGGCCGACACCCGGCAATGCAGCCGCCGCGCCCGCGAGATCGCCGGTCGCGAGCCGCGCGGCCGCGCGCAGCGTTGCCTCGGGCGTGCCGGCTGCGCCCGCCGCCTGTCGCAGCCCCGTCTGCGCGAGTGCGGCCAGTACCGCGCCGACGATCGCGAGCGCGATCCCTTCGCCGGCCACGCGCGTCGTGCTGAAGATGCCCGTCGCCATCCCCGCGCGCTCCTTCGGCACGACGCTCACCGACAGCCCGTCCATCAGCCCCCACGGCATGCCGGCCCCGACGCCGATCGCGAGCATCGGCGCGA
>NZ_ASSI01000243.1:0-1886 GCF_000466765.1 Burkholderia sp. AU4i
GCCAGCGCAACCGCGGCGCGGCGTCGGCCGCGCGCGCGAGCACGGCGCCGATGCGCGACACGTCGCGGATCGCGACATGCTCGCCGCGCAGGTGCGGCAGCACGAAGCGCGTGACGAGCGCGGCCGCGGTCAGCCCGACGATCGAATACAGCCCGAGCTGCACGAGGCCGGGGAACCCGGAGAACAGCATCGACGCGAAACCGCACACGGACGTCAGCACGCCGAGCCGGATCGTCGGCCAGTACGCGGCGACCCACGCGCGTGTCGCGTCCGCCGGGCGCGCCGCGCCGCGTGTGCCGGCCCGCGCCGATTGCACGAACAGGTAGATCGAATAGTCGACGGCTTCGCCGATCAGCGTCGTACCGAAACCGAGCGTCAGCCCGTGGACCGTGCCGAACGCGACGCTGACCGCCGCGATTCCCGCCGCGACGCCCGTCAGCACCGGCAGCAAGCCGAGCGCGAGCGTGCGCGGCGAACGGTACAGCGTCAGCAGCAACGCGACGATCAGCACGACGCTCGCCGTCGACAGCCGTTCGACGTCGTGCCGGATCGTGTCGCGCGTGTCGACCGAGAACACGCCGGGGCCCGTCATCGCGAGCGTGGCGGCGGCGTTCGGCACGGCCTGCTTTGCGGTGGCGAACGCGCGGCGCACCGCGTCGATCGCACGGGCCTGGGCATCGGTATCGGAACCGGCGGCGGCCGTCTGCACGACGAGTACCGCGCGGGTGCCGTCGCGCGACACCCACACGCCGTCGCGGCTCGCCGGTTGCGCCGCGCCGTCGAGCTGGTCGACGAGCGCGGCGACTTCGCCGGTCGGGTCGCGCGGCAGCATCGCCTTGGCCACGAGGCCGGCCGACGAGCTCAGCAGGTCGAGGCTGTCGCCGAGCGCCTGGTGCAGGCCGCCGGCGCTGAAGCGCTGCGGCGTGACGGCCGGGCTCAGCAGGTAGCGGTGATCGAAGATGAACTGCCGGTCGCGCGCGTCGTTCGAGGCTTCGCCGTTGTGCACGGCCGCGAACTGCGGGTCGGCGCGCAGCGTGCCGGCCACGCGCCGCGACAGCGCGGCACGCGTGGCCGCATCGCCGCCGTCGATCGCGACGAGGATCAGCCGCGACACGATGCCGTCGCGCAACTGGTCGACGAGCACGCGCTGCCCGGCGCTCGGCGAACGCGGCAGGAACGCGGACAGGTCGGCCGTGAAGTGCGCGCGCCCGATCGCGACGCCGCACGCGACGAGCGCGAGCAGCCACACGAGCACCGCGCGCTGCCGCAGCGCGTGCAGGCGGCGGGCGACCGGCGAAGACGGGGGCCGGGTGCGTTCGTCCATCAGTTCGGGTTCGCCGGAGCGGGTTGCAGGCGCATCACCGAACGGTCGCCGTCGGCCTGCCGGATCGCGACGCTGCGCAACAGGTCGCGCGTGCCGTCGAGCGTGATCGTGCTGACGACCTTCAGCATCCGAGAGTCGAGCGGCGTGAGCGTCAGCGTCCAGTCGTCGCCGCGCCCGGCGAGTGCGACCTTGTAGACCTGCTCGAGCGCGAAGCGGTTGCCGGCGAGCGTCGCGCGGATGCTGTCGATGAACGCGCCGAGTTCCGGATAGCGCGCGAGCGCGAGCGTGTACTTGCGGTTGTTGCGCTCGACGGTGAGCATGTCGCCGTCGACGACGAGGTGTTCGGGCTTCGGGCTCAGCGTGTGCTTCTCGAGATGGTCGGGCGCGACGAACACGAGTTCGCCGGACGATTCGACCGGCTGCGTCGCGATCGACAGGTACTTCGTCTCGGTGAACGTCGCACGCCCCGACTTGTGCTGCGCGAGCGTCGACATCAGCCGGTCGAGGGTCCACGCGGGCGCCGCGTCGGCCGCCCGCGCGGGCGCGGCGGCCAGCGCGATCG
>NZ_ASSI01000244.1:0-18196 GCF_000466765.1 Burkholderia sp. AU4i
GCGAGGCCGAGTGCGGCGAGGGCGCCGAGCACGGCGGCCGGCACGAGCGCGCGCACGACGCGCTGCGCGCGGCCGGGCGCGAAAGCATCAGGGGTAGCGGCAGACTTGACCAAGGTGTCCACATCCAGGAAAGCGGTTCAAAAGGGGTGTGGGCAGGGGCCGCCGGCGGCACATCCGTCGGGCAGCGACGGGGGCGGGCGGCGGGCGTGCAACAAAACAGGCCCCGCCAGGGGCCTGTGTCGTTTCCGTTCGACCCAACGCGCGGGGCGGTGCCCGCTTCGAACGGCGGCGTGCATACCGGGTCGAACCCGGTTATCACGAAGACGCTAAAGAAAGATGACAGCGCCAGTCTACCGGTGTTCCGCACAACGTTAAAAATTTTAAAGGGGGTCAGCTCATTCGTTTCGCAGTGCGGTAAATCGGGTTAAATCAGCATTTATTACGACAAATTTCGTCAGTCCGGCAATTTGTGCGTGCGGCCGCGCAGCGCATCGGACGTGCGCACGGTGTCGAAGCCTGCGTCGAGCATGGCCTCGGCGTCGTTCCACAGGTTGCCGCGCAGCCGGTTGGTCCAGATCATCGACGCGAACACGCCTTCGAGCAGCGACACGAGATAGACGGCGGCCAGATGCACGTCGAGATCGGCGGCGAGTTCACCGGCCGCGATCGCGCGGCGCAGCAGCGCCTTCGTGATCCGCAGCATCTGCAATTCGAGCAGCATGCGGCGCCGCTGCAGCGCGCCGTTTTCCTCGCTCTGCTCGCACTTCGTATAGAGGATCACGAGCACGCGCTGCATCGGGCCCGGTTCGCCGCATTCCTGCAGATAGTGCGAGGCGGCGCGCCGCAGCGTGGCGAGCGGCGGCAGCCCGTCGCCCGCGTCGAAGCCTTCCGACGTGCGTGCGAACGCGCGGTCGCACATCGCGAGACACACTTCCATCTTGTTGCGGTAGTGGCCGTAGACGGCGCCGCGCGACATCCCGGCGGCCTCGGCGAGATCCGCCATCGCGGTTTGCGCGACGCCTTTCTCGAGCAGCACGAGTTCGGCGGCGTCGAGGATCCGGTGCTTGATGGCGAGCGATTCTTCGCGGGTCTTGCGGGCCATGTCCTGAAATTCCTTACAGTTCGCTGTCGTTTTATTGAGACAGTGTGCCGGTCAGATTGAAGCGGCGTGTATTTAATCAATCGTGACTGATTATAATCGGCCACCCTGAGCCGCCGCATTGTATCGGCGGCGAACGATCCGAGGTCACATATGAATAACAATCGCTCCCTGTTGCGCCACCGGCTGGCGCCGTTCGCGCTGGCGGCCGTGCTGGCCCTGGCCGGATGTGGAAAGGGCGACAAGGACACCGCGCCGGAGGCCGCGAAACAGGCGACGGTCGTGACGGTGCGTCCGACGGCCGTGCCGATGACCGTCGAATTGCCGGGCCGGCTCGATGCATACCGGCAGGCGGAAGTGCGTGCGCGGGTCGCGGGCATCGTGACCGCACGCACCTACGAGGAAGGCCAGGAAGTGAAGCAGGGCGCGGTGCTGTTCCGCATCGATCCCGCGCCGCTGAAGGCCGCGCGCGACGCCGCGCAGGGGGCGCTCGCGAAGGCGCAGGCCGCCGCGCTCGCGGCGAGCGACAAGCGCCGCCGTTACGACGATCTCGTGCGCGATCGCGCGGTGAGCGAGCGCGACCACACCGAGGCCGTTGCAGGCGACACGCAGGCGAAGGCCGACGTTGCGTCCGCGAAGGCGGAACTCGCACGGGCGCAGTTGCAGCTCGACTATGCAACGGTCACCGCGCCGATCGCGGGCCGCGCACGGCGCGCGCTCGTGACCGAAGGCGCGCTCGTCGGCCAGGACCAGGCGACGCCGCTCACGACCGTCGAGCAGCTCGACCCGATCTACGTGAACTTCTCGCAGCCCGCCGCCGACGTCGACGCGTTGCGCCGGGCGGTGAAGAGCGGGCGCGCGACGGGCATCGCGCAGCACGACATCACGGTGACGCTGCTGCGCGCCGACGGTACCGCGTATCCGCTGAAGGGCAAGCTGCTGTTCAGCGATCTCGCGGTCGATCCGACCACCGACACCGTCGCGATGCGCGCGCTGTTCCCGAATCCGGAGCGCGAACTGCTGCCGGGCGCGTATGTGCGGATCGCGCTCGACACGGCGGTCGACCAGCGGGCGATCCTCGTGCCGCGCGATGCGCTGCTGCGCACGGCCGACCGCACGTCGGTGCGCGTGGTCGGCACGAACGGCAAGGTCAAGGACGTCGAGGTCACGGCCGACCAGATGAGCGGCCGCGACTGGCGCATCACGCGCGGCCTCGCGGGCGGCGAGCGCGTGATCGTCGACGATGCCGCGCAGTTCGCGCCCGATACGGCCGTCAAGCCCGTCGAGAAGGTGCCGCCGTCGAAAGCGGCGCCGGCAGCGACCGCTTCGCAGGCGGCCGCCCGTCAAACCTGACCGGTTAACACCACACCACCATGGCACGTTTCTTCATCGATCGCCCCGTCTTCGCGTGGGTGATCGCAATCTTCATCATGCTGGGCGGCGCATTCGCGATCCGCTCGCTGCCCGTTGCGCAGTACCCGGACATCGCGCCGCCCGTCGTCAGCATCTATGCGACGTACCCGGGTGCATCCGCGCAGGTCGTCGAGGAATCGGTGACCGCGCTGATCGAGCGCGAAATGAACGGCGCGCCGGGGCTGATGTATACGTCCGCGACGAGCAGCGCCGGCGCGGCGTCGCTGTACCTGACGTTCAAGCAGGGCGTCAACGCCGATCTCGCGGCCGTCGAAGTGCAGAACCGGCTGAAGACGGTCGATGCGCGGCTGCCGGAACCGGTGCGGCGCGACGGCATCCAGGTCGAGAAGGCCGCCGACAACATCCAGCTCGTGGTGTCGCTGACATCCGACGACGGGCGGATGACCGACGTGCAGCTCGGCGAATATGCGTCGGCGAACGTCGTGCAGGCGCTGCGCCGTGTCGACGGCGTCGGCCGGGTGCAGTTCTGGGGCGCCGAATATGCGATGCGGATCTGGCCCGACCCGGTGAAGATGGCCGGGCACGGCCTCACCGCGTCGGATATCGCGTCGGCGGTGCGCGCGCACAACGCACGCGTGACGATCGGCGACATCGGCCGCGCCGCGGTGCCGGCCAGCGCACCGATCGCGGCGACCGTGTTCGCCGATGCGCCGCTGAAGACGCCGGCCGAGTTCGGCGCGATCGCGCTGCGCACGCAGGCCGACGGCTCCGCGCTGTATCTGCGCGACGTCGCGCGCGTCGAGTTCGGCGGCAACGACTACAACTACCCGTCGTACGTGAACGGCAAGGTCGCGACCGGGATGGGCATCAAGCTCGCGCCGGGCTCGAACGCGGTATCCACCGAGAAACGCGTGCGCGCGACGATGGACGAGCTGTCCGCGTATTTCCCGCCGGGCGTGAAGTACCAGATCCCGTACGAGACGTCGTCGTTCGTGCGCGTGTCGATGAACAAGGTCGTCACGACGCTGATCGAGGCCGGCGTGCTCGTGTTCCTCGTGATGTTCCTGTTCATGCAGAACCTGCGCGCGACGCTGATCCCGACGCTCGTCGTGCCGGTCGCGCTCGCGGGCACGTTCGGCGTGATGTATGCGGCCGGTTTCTCGATCAACGTGCTGACGATGTTCGGGATGGTGCTCGCGATCGGCATCCTCGTCGACGACGCGATCGTCGTGGTCGAGAACGTCGAGCGGCTGATGGTCGAGGAGGGGCTCGGGCCGTACGACGCGACCGTCAAGGCGATGAAGCAGATCAGCGGCGCGATCGTCGGGATCACCGTGGTGCTGACGTCGGTGTTCGTGCCGATGGCGTTCTTCGGCGGCGCGGTGGGCAACATCTACCGGCAGTTCGCGCTGTCGCTCGCGGTGTCGATCGGTTTCTCGGCCTTCCTTGCGCTGTCGCTCACGCCCGCGCTGTGCGCGACGCTGCTCAGGCCCGTGTCCGGCGAACATCACGAGAAGCGCGGCTTCTTCGGCTGGTTCAACCGCTTCGTCGCGCGTTCGACGCAGCGCTACGCGATACGCGTGGGCAAGATGCTGAAGAAGCCGCTGCGCTGGCTCGTCGTGTACGGCGCGTTGACCGCGGCCGCGGGGCTGATGCTCACGCAACTGCCGACCGCGTTCCTGCCGGACGAGGACCAGGGCAACTTCATGGTGATGGTGATCCGGCCGCAAGGCACGCCGCTCGCGGAAACGATGCAGAGCGTGCGGGAAGTCGAGTCGGCCATCCGCCGTGACGAGCCGACCGCCTATACGTATGCGCTCGGCGGCTTCAACCTGTACGGCGAAGGGCCAAACGGTGGGATGATCTTCGTCACGCTGAAGAACTGGAAGGAGCGCAAGGCCGCGGACGCGCACGTGCAGGCAATCGTCGCGCGCATCAACGAGCGCTTCGCGGGCACGCCGAACACGACGGTGTTCGCGATGAACTCGCCGGCGCTGCCCGATCTCGGTTCGTCGAGCGGTTTCGACTTCCGGCTGCAGAACCGCGGTGGACTCGACTACGCGACGTTCAGCGCCGCGCGCGAGCAGCTGCTCGAGGCGGGCCGCAAGGATCCCGCGTTGACCGACCTGATGTTCGCCGGCACGCAGGACGCGCCGCAGCTGAAGCTCGACATCGATCGCGCGAAGGCGTCCGCGCTCGGCGTGTCCATGGACGAGATCAACACGACGCTCGCGGTGATGTTCGGCTCCGACTATATCGGCGATTTCATGCACGGCACGCAGGTGCGGCGCGTGATCGTGCAGGCCGACGGGCTGCACCGGCTCGATCCGGACGACGTGAAGAAGCTGCGCGTGCGCAACTCGCATGGCGAGATGGTGCCGCTCGCGGCGTTCACGACGCTGCACTGGACGCTCGGCCCGCCGCAGCTCACGCGCTACAACGGCTTTCCGTCGTTCACGATCAACGGCTCGGCCGCGCAGGGCCACAGCAGCGGCGAGGCGATGGCCGCGATCGAGCAACTCGCGGCGAAGCTGCCGGCCGGTACCGGCCATGCGTGGTCGGGGCAATCGTTCGAGGAACGGCTGTCGGGCGCGCAGGCGCCGATGCTGTTCGCGCTGTCGGTGCTCGTCGTGTTCCTCGCGCTCGCGGCGCTCTACGAGAGCTGGTCGATTCCGTTCGCGGTGATGCTGGTCGTGCCGCTCGGCGTGATCGGCGCGGTGCTCGGCGTCACGCTGCGGATGATGCCGAACGACATCTACTTCAAGGTGGGGCTGATCGCGACGATCGGATTGTCCGCGAAGAACGCGATCCTGATCGTCGAAGTCGCGAAGGACCTGGTCGCGCAGCGCATGTCGCTCGTCGACGCCGCGCTCGAGGCCGCGCGCCTGCGGCTGCGGCCGATCGTGATGACGTCGCTCGCGTTCGGCGTCGGCGTGCTGCCGCTCGCGTTCGCGTCGGGCGCCGCGTCCGGCGCGCAGATGGCGATCGGCACCGGCGTGCTCGGCGGCGTGATCACGGCGACCGTGCTCGCGGTGTTCCTCGTTCCGCTGTTTTTCGTGATCGTCGGCCGCCTGTTCGACGTCGGCCCGCGCCGGCGCGGCGGAGCGCAGCCGGCGGCGATGGAGGGTTCTCAATGATGTTTGCGCTGAATGCACAGGCAGCGCTGCGGGTTCAGGTTGCGCTGGCCGCCGCGCTTGCGCTGGCCGGCTGCACGCTCGCACCGCGTTACGAGCGGCCGGCGGCGCCCGTGCCGGCGACCTATGCGCCGGTCGACGGCGAAGCCGCGCCCACGGCGGCCGCGGCATCGCCCGCCGATGCCGCGCTGCTCGACGACTGGCGCGCGTACTTCACCGATGCCGCGCTGCAGGCGTGGATCGACGCGGCGCTCGCGAACAACCGCGACCTGCGGGTCGCCGCCGGCCGGCTCGAGGAAGCGCGCGCACTGTACGGCGTGCAGCGCGCGGACCTGATGCCGTCGGTCGATGCGAATCTGGGTTATGAGCGTGCGCGCCAGTACGACCCGGTCGTGCGCGAAAGCGCGATCAGCGGGCTGTATCGTGCGGGCGTCGGCATCAGCGCATACGAGCTCGACCTGTTCGGCCGCGTGCGCAGCCTGTCCGACGCGGCGCTCGCCGAGTATTTCGCGACGGCCGACGCGCAACGCACGGTGCGCATCGGCGTGATCGCCGACGTGGCGGGCGCGTACGTGTCGGAGCGCTCGCTGCACGAGCAGCTCGCGCTCGCGCAGCGCACGCTGGACGCGCGCGAACGCATGGCCGCGCTCACGCAGCGTCGTTATGCGGCCGGCACGAGCGACGCGATCGAGCTGCGCTCGGCCGAGATGCTGGTGGCATCCGCGCGCGCATCGCAGGCCGCGCTGCAGCGCGAGCATGCGCAGTCGGTGCGGGCGCTGCAGTTGCTCGCGGGCGACTTCGCGCGCAACGTGCCGGGCGACACGACCGCGCTCGACACGCTGTCGATCGCGCCCGTGGCGCCCGGCGCACCGAGTGCGCTGCTCGAACGGCGGCCGGACATCCGGCAGGCGGAAGCGCGGCTCAAGGCCGCCAACGCGCAGATCGGCGCCGCGCGCGCGGCGTTCTTTCCGCGCATCACGCTGACGAGCGACTACGGCTCGGTCAGCGATGCATTCTCGAGCCTGTTTGCCGGCGGCACCAGCGTGTGGACGTTCGCGCCGCGCATCACGTTGCCGATCTTCGCGGGCGGACGCAACCGCGCGAACCTCGACGTCGCGAACGCGCGCAAGCACATCGCGGTTGCCGATTACGAGAAGACGGTGCAAACCGCGTTCCGCGAAGTGGCCGACGCATTCGCCGCGCGCGACTGGATCGATCGCCAGCTTGCCGCTCAGCAAGACGTGTATGCGGCCGACGGCGCGCGGCTGAAGCTCGCGGAACGCCGCTACGCGGGCGGCGTTGCGACGTATCTCGAACTCCTCGACGCGCAGCGCAGCACGTACGAGTCGGGGCAGGAACTGATCCGGCTCAAGCAGCTGAGGCTCGCGAATGCGATCGCGCTGTATCGCGCGCTCGGCGGCGGCTGGTCGCCGGCGTCGGCGGAGGCCACGGCTTCCGCGTAGTGCCCGTCGCCCGACGCCGCAGCGCGTCGGGCGGCATGACGGCGGCGGTACGTTTCGACGTGCCGCCGCCGCTTCCCTCGATCCATACCGCTGGTTCCAGCGATTTCTTTCCCCATCGACAGGCCGGCCGGAACAGCCGTCATCTTGCGACCGCGCGTGTCGCAATTCCGCGCAAACGTGTGCGGGTCATTTTGCCTTCTTTCTCCCATGCGACGAGGCTCCGATATCGGGTTCCGGCGGCCGCTCATGCGTGCGATTTGCAATCCGGAATTGAAGATCGAATTAACCATATATCGGAAATAATGAGGGCGGCAAAGTGTCGCGGTAAAACGTTTGTATTCATGTCGCAATCGTTTGCGCGAAAAAATTGTATTGATTGAATCGCCGGTTAATTTCCTGTTTGTTGAAAATGATTTGATATTGGCGTTGTCGCCGGGCAACGATGGCGGCTCTGGACAATGTTTTGTCCTTTTCGCGGATGATTTGCCGGAACCAATGCCGGCAAGGGTGAGCGGGGTAGTTTCGGCTGCTGATCGGAAATATCCTTAATCTTCAATTGCTTCCGGAGAATAAAAAAGGACTGCGGATAAAAATTTCAGGATTGAGAATTGACAGGAAATAGTGAGGATTTGGAGGGGTAAATCGGACATTGTCAGATGCATTTGACAATGATTTACAGAAAACTTTCATGATTATCTCGATAATGCCGCCTCGTGACGGACGGGAGCCACCACGCGCTGCCGTTTGTATCCGCCACGTCATCTATTCCATTTGCAGTCCTTTCGGGAAACGTCATGAAAAAATCCATCCTGACCGCTGTCGCATTCGCGGCCCTGTCGACCTCGGCCTTCGCAGCGGGCACCGGCACGATCAACTTCACGGGCGAGATCGTCGCGGGCGCATGCGGCATCGATTCGGGTTCGGTCAACCAGACCGTGAACCTCGGCAAGGTGCCGACCAACGTGTTCAAGCAGGCTGGCGACAAGTCCACGCCGACCAACTTCGACATCAAGCTGACCGACTGCGACACGAGCGTCGCGCAGAACGCGTACTTCACGTTCA
This sequence comes from Burkholderia sp. AU4i, assembly GCF_000466765.1. NCBI lineage: Bacteria > Pseudomonadati > Pseudomonadota > Betaproteobacteria > Burkholderiales > Burkholderiaceae > Burkholderia > Burkholderia sp. AU4i. The sequence goes on from NZ_ASSI01000244.1 coordinate 8,133, forward strand.
CGGGCACGTCGAGCGCGGGCCAGCCGAAGCTGCTCGCCACGATCGGTTCGGCAACCAACGTCGGCATCCGCCTGCAGGCAGCATCGGGTGAATACCTCGACAACGGCGCCGAGCAGAAGGCACCGACCGTGCTGCAAAACGGCACGAACGTCGCGCGCTTCGCGGCCATGTACGAAGCGACCGCAGCCGGCGTGACGCCGGGTACCGCCGAAGGCGTGGCGAACTTCACCGTCCGCTACCAGTAAGCCGCCGTACCGGGGAAGGGTGCGCGCACCCTTCCTCGTTCGTTTTTCCTCATTTCCCCCTTCGTTCGACTTCCGGTAGCGCCGCGTGCGAATCAGACATTCCTTCCTTTGCGTCTCCGTGCTGGTTGTCGGCAGCCAGAGCCATGCGACGGAATTCAATTCGTCGTTCCTGAACATCGACGGCTCGAACAACGTCGATCTGTCGCAGTTCTCGCAGGCGGACTTCACGCTGCCCGGCGAGTACATGCTCGACGTACAGGTCAACGACCTGTTCTACGGGCTGCAGGCGATCGAGTTCATCGCCGTCGACGCGTCGGGAGCGGGCAAACCGTGCCTGCGCCCGGAACTCGTCGCGCAGTTCGGGCTGAAGCCGTCGCTCGCGAAGGACCTGCCGCGCTTCCAGGGCGGACGTTGCGTCGATCTCGGCGCGATCGAGGGGGCGACCGTGCGCTACCTGAAAAGCGACGGGCGGCTCAAGATCACGATTCCGCAGGCTGCGCTCGAGTTCAGCGATACGACCTACCTGCCGCCGGAGCGCTGGTCGGAAGGGATCCCCGGCGCGATGCTCGACTATCGCGTGATCGCGAACACGAACCGCAACTTCGGCACGGGTGGCGGGCAAACGAATTCGATCCAGGCCTACGGGACGGTTGGCGCGAACTGGGATGCATGGCGCTTTCGCGGCGACTACCAGGCGCAATCGAACGTGGGCAATACGGCCTACGCGGACCGCACGTTCCGCTTCAGCCGGCTTTATGCGTTTCGCGCGCTGCCGTCGATCCAGTCGACGGTGACGTTCGGCGACGACTACCTGACGTCCGACATTTTCGACACGTTCGCGCTGACGGGCGCGTCGATCCGCAGCGACGACCGCATGCTGCCGCCTTCGCTGCGCGGCTATGCGCCGCTGATCTCGGGCGTCGCGCGCACCAACGCGACCGTGACCGTGTCCCAGGCGGGCCGCGTGTTGTACGTGACGCGCGTGTCGCCGGGCGCCTTCGCGCTGCAGAACATCAATACGAGCGTGCAGGGCACGCTCGACGTCGCAGTCGAGGAAGAGGACGGCAGCGTGCAGCGCTTCCAGGTGACGACGGCCGCCGTGCCGTTCCTCGCGCGCGCCGGGCAATTGCGCTACAAGGCCGCCGTCGGCAAGCCGCGGCTCTTTGGCGGCGCCGGCATCACGCCGTTCTTCGGCTTCGGCGAAATCGCCTACGGCCTGCCGTTCGACGTCACCGCGTACGGCGGTTTCATCGCCGCGTCGGGCTACACGTCGATCGCGCTCGGCGTGGGCCGCGACTTCGGCGCGTTCGGCGCGCTGTCGGCCGACGTCACGCATGCGCGGGCACGCCTGTGGTGGAGCGGCGCGACGCGCAACGGCAACTCGTACCGCATCAACTATTCGAAGCACTTCGACGGGCTCGATGCCGACGTGCGTTTCTTCGGCTATCGCTTCTCCGAGCGCGAATACACGAACTTCGCGCAGTTCTCGGGCGACCCGACCGCGTACGGCCTCGCCAACAGCAAGCAGCGCTACTCGGCGACGCTGTCGAAGCGTTTCGGCGACACGTCGACCTATTTCTCGTACGACCAGACGACCTACTGGGAACGTGCGAACGAGCAGCGCGTCGGCCTCACGCTGACGCGCGCGTTCTCGATCGGCACGCTGCGCAACCTGAACGTGAGCGTATCGGCCTTCCGCACGCAGAGCGCCGGTGCAAGCGGCAACCAGGTCTCGGTTACCGCGACGCTGCCGATCGGCGGCCGCCACACCGTCACGTCGAACCTGACGACGGGCAGCGGCAGCACGAGCGTGAACGCCGGTTATATCTACGACGATCCGGATGGCCGCACCTATCAGGTCAACGCGGGCGCGACCGATGGACGGGCGTCGGCGAACGCGAGCTACCGCCAGCGCTCGTCGGCGTATCAGCTGACCGCGCAGGCGTCGACGCTCGCCAATGCGTATGCGGCCGCGTCGCTGGAAGTCGACGGCTCATTCGTCGCGACGCAATACGGCGTCGCGGCGCACGCGAACGGCAACGCGGGCGACACGCGGTTGCTGGTGTCGACCGACGGCGTGCCCGACGTGCCGCTGTCCGGCACGCTCTCGCATACCGATTCGCGCGGTTATACGGTGCTCGACGGCATCTCGCCGTACAACGTCTACGACGCGACGGTCAACGTCGAGAAGCTGCCGCTCGAGGTGCAGGTGTCGAACCCGATCCAGCGCATGGTGCTGACCGACGGCGCGATCGGCTTCGTGAAGTTCTCCGCCGCGCGCGGCAGCAACCTGTACCTGACGCTGACCGACCCGGCCGGCAAGCCGCTGCCGTTCGGTGCGTCGGTGCAGGACATGGCGAACGGCAAGGAACTCGGCATCGTCGGCGAGGGCGGCGCGGCGTTCCTGACCCAGGTTCAACCGAAATCCACGCTGGCGGTGCGCGCGGGCGAACGCACGCTCTGCACGATCGACACGCTGCCGAACCAGCTCCAACTCGAAGGCACGCCGATTCCGGTGACGTGCCAGACGCCCGGCGAGTCGCATGCAGCGGCCGCACGGGTCGAACGATGAATTCACGGATCCAGCGATGAAAAACTCCTTCTCCCTTTCCTTTCCGCGGCGCGCATGGTGCGCACTCGCGACCGCCGGTGCGCTCCTCGCGGGCGCCGCGCAGGCGGCGATCGTGCCCGATCGCACGCGCGTGATCTTCAACGAAGGCGAACAGGCGGCGGTCGTCACGATCACCAACAAGAGCACGACCTACCCGTATCTCGTGCAGTCGTGGCTCGAGGACGCGAAGGGCAACAAGATCACGTCGCCGCTGATGGTCGTGCCGCCGCTGCAGCGCGTCGAGGCGAACGAGCGCAACGTGCTGCGGATCGCGAAGCTGCCGGGCACCGAGCTGCCGGCCGATCGCGAATCGGTGTTCTACCTGAACATCCGCGAAGTGCCGCCGAAGACCGATACGCCGAACACGCTGCAGATCGCGCTGCATACGCAGATGAAGCTGTTCTACCGGCCGAAGGCCGTGCAGCCCGCGCGCGACGAGGACTGGACGCTGCCGATGACGTTGCGCGTCGATGCGGCCGCGCACAAGCTCGTGTTCGACAATCCGACGCCGTATCACATCACGATCGTCGACGTGGCGTCGGGTGCGCAGAAGACGCACGTGCCGCTGGAGCCGGTGATGGTCAGCCCGATGAGCACGGCCGACGTGCCGTTCAAGGCCGCGACGCCCGCGACGCTGTTCGTCACGCACATCGACGATTACGGCGGCCAGGTGGCGGTCGAGTATGCGTGCGAGGCAGGGGCGTGCAAGAGCGTGAAGAAATGAGCAGCCTGCGACGAAACGGGATCGCATTGCGAACGCCGATGTGGCTCAGGTGGTGTGTGCTCGGACTGTTCTTTGCGCTGGCGCAGCCGGCGTGGGCAGTGCGCTGCATCGCAAACAACGGCGGTGTGTCGCTGACGGAAGCGATCGGCAATGTTGCGTCGTATCCGACCGATGCGCCGGATGGGTACGTGATCTGGGTGTCGCCGCCGCGCACGACGACGGGATACTGCTACAAGGATCTCGGCGGCAGAGAGAAGACGTACGGTGAATGGATCTATTTCTATGCGAACCCTGAAAAGCAGACCCCGGCTGCGTGGGGTCTCGAAATCGGCATTCGCTATCTTGGTCAAGATTACTTCGGCCGCAGCAGTCAGCCCGGAGATGGCGTACAGACGAAAACCTATGTGGAGGAATGTACGTTGAGCGACGCGGAGGTCAAGGCCGGGCGTTGCGAGAAGTTTCCGCTGAGCATCACCTATCAGGTCGTGGTGCGCAAGCGCGGCAACTGGTCGCAGCCGCCATCCGATATCTATGCGGTGTTCCAGTTCGATGGCAGGGGCGGTCTGAACTACATCAATCCGAGCTTTCGCTACAAGCTGAGCGGCCTGCAGAAACTGAAACCGACGCCTTGTCTCGTCGATGTGAAGGTCACGCCTGAACCCGGCATCGTGAAGTTCGGCCAGGTTCAGGCCACGGGCAATGGTTTCTTGCCAGCCGTGCCGCGCAAGTCGTTCAGTCTCGCGCTGACCAAGCAATGCAACGTGCCGGTGCGTGTGGACGGCTACTTCGAGACTTCGCAGACGGTGCAGAACGGGCTGCTCGTGCCGGATCCGAAGAGCAACTTCGGCATCGGCATCGAGGACCGAAACGGCAAGGCGATTGCGTTCAACGAACAGTTCGTGCTCGCCCAGATGCCGGGAAATGTGAACTACCAGAGCGTGACGCTCGATGCCGTTCTGAAGGCGTTCGGGCCGCCGAAGATCGGTCCGTTCAACGGCACGGCGACGATTCGGTTGTTTATCTACTGACGCATGCGAGCGCGGCCCGAGCGGATATCTGCCGTGCAAGGCGGGCCGATGGCCGAGCGTCTTTTTCCGGGGGAGATGGAAATGCATCTGAAGGGCACCATGGCAGCGACACTGTTCGTTGCTTCGACGGTGGGCGCAGCTCACGCACAGACGGTATCGGCGGGTGGTTATTCGCTGACCGTGATCGGTGACCTGGGTGGTCCGCGCGACATGCGGTACGACGGGAATGCCGTCAGCGCGGACGGCAAGACGATCATCGGCTCCTACTGGAGCGACGCGCAGCCCGGTAACTCGATGGCCTTCTCGTGGTCGGCTGCGACGGGCTGGCAGCGGCTGGCCGCGCCGGCGAACGCCTATGACTCGATGGCACAAACGGTGTCGGGCGACGGGCAGGTGATCGGCGGCTCGATCAGTGCGCGCCAGGCGGAAAGCAGCAACCTCGATCGATGGGCGGTGCGATGGCCCGGCGACGGTCGCACACAGAAACTCGTTCCGGATACGGCGGGCCGGGGTGCATCGGTCGAAGTCGCGAACCTCGGCGGCACGAGGATGGCGGGCCGCTTTACGACGACAGACGGCCAGAATGCACGGTTCGTGTGGGACCAGCCGAGGGGTTTTCGCCAGTTGCCACCCGGCGGCGACTATATCGCGCATCTCCTGTCGATGACCTCGTCCGGGAATGCAGCAGCGGGGTTCGCCGGCAATGTCGACGGCGTGTATGGCTCGCGTGCGCTCCTTTGGACAGAACGAATCGGTGAACGACTATTGCCGACGATCAACGCGGGCGTGGCGAGAATGGATCAGGCCCGTGGTGTGACCGAAGACGAACGGACGATCGCCGGCGCGCTTGGCACCCTGGTGGTCACGCCGGATGGACAACGGGTCGACTCGGAGGCCGTGCTGTGGACGAACGGCGGCGACAGCATCCAGCGGCTCGGTTTTCTCGACGGCGACGACAGTAGCTACGCGTTATCGATCAGCACGGACGGGCGGGTCGTCATCGGCACATCGAGCAACCGGCAGACCGGTATCGAGCGCGTCTTCGTGTGGACGCCGCAAAGCGGCATGCGCAGCCTCGTTGCGTTGCTCGAAGCGGCCGGCCTGTCGGTCGGCACGCTGAACCTGGCCAACGTGATCGGCGTGAGCCCCGACGGGCAGACCATCACGGGGCAGGGTTATCGCGACGGCGATCCCGACTATCGGCCGCAGTTCTGGCAAGTGCACATCGATGCGGCGACCCTGCGTGCGTTGCAGCCGGCGAGCCCGGGCGCCGACGCATTGCGGGTGCGGGCTTCGTCGCGCAAGGCGGCGTCACGCATGCTGGTAGCGAAGCCGGACGCCGCGATGCAGCGAGGTGCCTGCCGCATGCCCGTCAGCCCGGCGCAGCTCGCGCGATGCCTGCCGCGGTTGCCGGCCGCACGCTGACGAGCGTGGTCGCACGCAGGTGAAGCGATGAAACAAGGCGCCGGTTTTCCGGCGCCTTGTTTCGTTTACCGCACCCAGCGACACATCCTGTGATGGTGATGGTCGAAGTGGCACACGCGGTGCGGATGCGCTTCGGCGATGGCCGGCACGAGCACGGCGGCGGCAAGCGCCGCGACGGCGAGCGATTTCAGTAGCGTTTTCATGTTGCAGTCCTGATCGTTGAAAAGTGAATCACGGGAAGCGGGAACGCCTTACCACTGCGGCCGCTGATCGTCGCGTCGGTCGTCCCGGCGGTCATCGCGTCGGTCGTCCCGGCGGTCGTCATATCCGCGGGGATGCTGCGCTTCCCAGTCGCGGCGCTCCCAGTAGCGATTGCCGTCCCAGTAACGATCGCCATGCCAGCCGATCGTGACCTGAGCCGGGCCGGCAGGATAGGCAACGCACCCGGTCAGCATCACGCTCGACAGCGCGCCAGCCATGACAGCGGACAACACGATGGATTTCATGGTTTTCTCCCTTGGAAACAGCCCCCCGATCGTACGAGCCCCCAAAATTTCACGTAGTAAGAAGTTGCTACCGCACATGACACGTGCAGGCGCGTTGTCAGACGCGTGAAAGGTCGTGTCGGCGGGTCGCAGGCCGGTCGCACCGTTCGGACGGGCCGATGACCACATACCGAACCAGCCGACGTGCGTCCCCTCCACGCGGGCAACGATTTCGTCAATTGTTCAGACAAATCCTGTCGACTGAAAGGGTCATTGGGTAATCAGATTGAGAATGATTTGCGTTTACGTTAAATTGCGCTATCTCGGAATTTGACGGAGCAGATCGATGGCGATGGCGGAAGTGCTCGACCGACCGGCGGCGGCAGCGGCGAACCCGTTCCTCGGCAGTCATCCCGACCGGCCGCCGCGTGCGCGCCGCGCCACGGAGCCCCGTGCGCACGGCGCATTGCTCGACGTGCTGATCTCGCATCGCGCGATGCTCGTGAACGTCGCGCGCGGCTTCGTCGGCTGTGCGAGCCGTGCCGAGGACGTCGTGCACGACGTGTTCGTGAAGCTAGTCGAATTCCCGAACCAGGATGCGGTACGCCAGCCGGTCGCGTACGTGACGCGGATGGTGCGCAATGCGTCGATCGACGCGTGCCGCCGGCAAAACCTCGAGAACGTCTATCACACGGAAGAGGACGACGGTTTCGACGTGCCGTCGCCCGAGCCGACGCCGGAAGCCGCACTGCTGACGCGCGATACGCTGCGGCGCGTGTGGGCCGCGCTCGACGACCTGCCGGCGCGCAGCCGCGCGGCCTTCGAGATGGTGCGGCTGCGCGAGGAGACGCTGCAGACCGCGGCGCGCGCGCTGAACGTGTCGCAGACGCTCGTGCATTTCATGGTGCGCGACGCGGAGCGCCACTGCGCGGAATGCCTCGACGCATGCCATCGCGGTGTCGCGTGCCCGGTGTTCCTGGGCGGCCGCACGCGGCGCCGGTGAGCGCGGGTAAAAAACCGCGCCGGCCAATCGTCTATCAGACAGGAGCGGCCGAAACCGCCGCTTTGCCATCCGCTTTGCCACTTTCAACCGCCTCAGCGATTTCCGATCATGACGCAAGCCACGACGCCTTCCGCCGACACCGACGATCTCGTCTATACGGTCGTCATCAATGACGAAGAACAGTATTCGATCTGGCCGACGTTCCGGCCCGTGCCGGCCGGCTGGCGCGAAGTGGGCGTGAGCGGCCCGAAAGCCGACTGTCTCGCGCACATCGAGACCGTCTGGACCGACATGCGCCCCGCGAGCCTGCGCCGCGCGATGGACGGCGAGCGCGCATCGCGCGCGTCGTGACCCGCCGCGCCGCGTGTGCGGCGCGCCACCTGAAGAGGACGTTGCATGACCCTGCTTTCGTTGCCGACGCTCGACGACCTGCGTATCGAGCCGGGGCTGCCCACCGTCGTGTCGCCGCGCGGCAGCGACGGGATGTCGATCGACGACGTCGCGCCGCTGGCGCGCGAGATCGCGGCCGACACGCTCGAACGGGCGGGCGGTGTGCTGTTCACGGGTTTTCACGTGCCGTCGATCGACGCGTTCCAGCAGTTCGCGGCGTCGTTCGGCGATCCGCTGATCGGCTATGAATACGCATCGACACCGCGCAGCCAGGTCGAGGGCGCCGTCTACACGTCGACCGAGTACCCGCCGCACCGCGCGATTCCGCTGCACAACGAGCAGTCGTATACGCGCGAATGGCCGTTGCGGATCTGGTTCCACTGCGCGCTCGCCGCGCCGAAGGGCGGGGCGACGCCGATCGCGGACAGCCGCGCGGTGTATCGCGCGCTCGATCCGGCGCTCGTCGCGCGTTTCGAGAAGCGCGAGCTGCTGTACGTGCGCAATTTCGGGCAGGGGCTCGACCTGCCGTGGCAGCAGTCGTTCGGCACCGACGAACCGGCCGAGGTCGAACGGATGTGCGCGGCGCGCGGCATCGAATGCGCGTGGCGCACCGATGACGACGGCGAGCTGCTGCTGCGCACGCGCGAACGCTGCCAGGCCGTCGCGCGCCATCCGCGCACCGGCGACCGCGTGTGGTTCAACCAGGCGAACCTGTTTCACCTGTCGGCGCTCGACGACGACATGCAGGAAGCGCTCGTCGACGCGGTCGGGCTCGAGAACGTACCGCGCAACGTGTATTACGGCGACGGCGAACCGCTCGAAGCCGACGCGCTCGCGGAGATCCGCGGCGTGCTCGACCAGCAGCGCATCGTGTTCCCGTGGCGCACGGGCGACGTGCTGATGCTCGACAACATGCTGACCGCGCATGCGCGCGACCCGTTCGAGGGGCCGCGCAAGGTCGTCGTCGCGATGGCGCAGAGTTATACGGTCCCGCGCGACCGAACGGAGGATTGATGACGCGTAGTACCGCCGCGCTTGCCGCGCGCGGGCTGTCGGTGGGATATCGCGACCATGTTGTGATCGACGGGCTGGACCTGTCGATCGCGGCCGGCCGCGTAACCGCGCTGTGCGGACCGAACGGCTGCGGCAAGAGCACGCTGCTGCGCACGCTCGCGGGCTTGCAGCCCGCGCGTGCCGGCCATGTCGAAGTGAACGGGCAGCCGCTCGCGTCGTTTCGCCGTCGCGCGCTCGCGCGCGAACTGACGATGCTCGCGCAGTTCAACCAGATTCCGTCGGGCCTGACGGTGCGCGAACTCGTCGCGTACGGGCGCTATGCGTACGGCGGCTTCCTGCGCGGCCTGTCGCGCGCCGATCATGCGGCGATCGACGAGGCGCTCGACACGAGCGGCCTCGCCGGCGATGCGGAGCGCGACGTCGGCGCACTGTCGGGCGGCGAGCGCCAGCGTGCGTGGATCGCGATGGCGCTCGCCCAGCAGGCGCCGGTCGTGCTGCTGGACGAGCCGACGACCTATCTCGACATCCATCACCAGCTCGACATCCTCGATGCGCTGCGCACGCTGAACCGCACGCGCGGGCTGACGATCGTCTGGGTGCTGCACGACCTGAACCAGGCGGCCGCATACAGCGACGAAATCGTGCTGATGCGCGCGGGCCGCCTCGTCGCGCAGGGCACGCCCGACGCGATGCTCGATCCGGCGCGGCTGCGCGCGGCGTTCGGCGTCGAGATGCTGAAGCTCGCGCATCCGCAGACGGGCGCGCCGATGTGCGTGCCGGCCTACGGGCCGGCCACCGACGGCGCGCCGCAGGCGGCCGGTGTCTTCGACCGGGATCTCGCCGTATGACCACGTTCGCGATGCGCAAGCGCCTCGCGGCGGCGGGGCGGGGTACGAGACCGGGCCGGGCCGGTGCGATCGCGATCGGCATCGTCGCGCTGATCGCGGCACTGGCGGCGTTGCGCGTCGCCCCCGATCTGCGCGTGTGGTGGAGCGCGGTGCCCGGCAGCGATGCCGCTGCGCTCGCGCACGTGTTCCTGTTCGACCTCAACCTGCCGCGTGTCACGGCCGCGCTCGTCGCGGGCGGCTGCCTCGGCATCGCGGGCGCGCTGTTCCAGTCGCTCACGCGCAATCCGCTCG
>NZ_ASSI01000245.1:0-10488 GCF_000466765.1 Burkholderia sp. AU4i
CGGTGCCGGCCGCTCGGGCGCGCGCGTGCCCGGCGTCGTCGCGGCCGCGGGCGGCGCGTCGAACGCAAGACGCCCGGGCGTGCGCTCGGGCGTCGTATCGAACTCGAGCCGTTTCGGCTCGTCGGACGGATTCGTCATCGCTGCTTCCTGCCCGGCGCGGCGGTGTCCCGCCGGCCGGACTGCCGCCAGTCAGACCGCGCCGCCGTACGCGCGCACGAAGTCGCCCAGGCCGCGGTTGTAGCCGGCGCCGACCGCCTTGAACATGAAGTGGCCGTCGCGGCGATAGAAGCTGCCCACCTGCACCGACGTCTCCATCGAGAAGTCTTCCTCGAGCGCGTACTTCGCGATCACCGCGCCCGACACCTCGTCGGCGATCTGGATGTAGCTGTTGCGCACCTGGCCGAAATTCTGGCGGCGCGCTTCGGCCTGGTCGATCGTCACGACCACCGAGATTTCCTCGATGTCCGCGGCGAGCTTCGTCACGTCGATGAAGATCACCTCGTCGTCGCCGCCGCCGCTGCCCGTGCGGTTGTCGCCGCTATGCACGACACCCAGGCACTTCGACGCGGGCATCCCGCGCTTCGGGAAATCGTCGCCCGGCTGGATGAAGGTTTCCTTGCGCTCCATCGTGCGCACTTCGCTGTTGTAGAACACGAAATGCTGATCCGAGATCAGCTTCGGATTGCTCTGCGCGTCGTACTTGCACAGGAACACCGACACGTCGAGATCGAAATCCGTGCCCGTGTCCGTCGCGTTCGCGTCCCAACCGAGACCGATGCGGAACTTCTGCGTGCCGGGCGCTTCCTTCGACAGGTTGACGCGACCGCCTTTCGACAAATTGATCATCTGAACCTCTTCTGCTGGAACCGCCGTTGCGCCGGCGGCAATGCCGGGCCGCCCTGCGCGGCCCCCTCGTTGATGGTTTTCGTGCGGCGCGCGCTTATTCGCCGGCCACCGCGGTGCGGTCTTCCTTGCGCTGCACGACGATCGACGACCACACGGCCGCGGCGATCATCGCCGCACCGACCAGGCCCGTGATGACCTCGGGCACCTCGAACTTCACGCCGAGGAACATGATCGTTGCGAGCGCACCGATCGCCCAGAACGCACCGTGCTCGAGATAGCGGTACTGCGCGAGCGTGCCCTTCTTCAGCAGCACGAGCGTCATCTCCCGGATATAGGCCGCGCCGACGCCGAGGCCGAGCGCGATCAGGAAGATGTTGTTCGACAGCGCGAATGCGCCGATCACGCCGTCGAAGCTGAACGACGAATCGAGCACCTCGAGATACATGAAACCCGCGACGCCTTCGCGCACCACGCGCGTGCCGGTTTCCTCGCCGCCGATCAGGTCGCCGATGCCGTGCGCGATCACGAAGCTGATCACGCCGAACGCGCCCGCGAGCAGGAAAGCGACCTGTTCCGCCGACGGTACGTAGAACGATGCGACGATCACGATCGCGAGCGTCAGCGCCACTTCCAGCGCGGTGATGCGGCCGAGATGGCGCATCGGGCTTTCGAGGAAGCCGATCCAGTGCTCGTCCTTCTCGGTGTCGAGCATGAACTTGAAGAACACCATCAGCAGGAACGCACCGCCGAACGCCGACACCTGGTGATGCGCGGAAGTCAGGATCGCCGCGTACTTCTCCGGCGACTCGATCGCGAGCGTCAGCGCATCCCACATGCCGATGTGGCCGATCACCGCGACGATCAGCAGCGGGAACACGAGCCGCATGCCGAACACGGCGACCGGCAGGCCGAACACCATGAAGCGGTTGCGCCACTTCTCCGACCAGTTCTTGAGCACGGAGGCGTTGACGACCGCGTTGTCGAGCGACAACGAGATTTCGAGCACGCACAGGACCGCGACGATCAGCATGTCTTTCACGCCGCCGAGGAAATACGCAGCGACCAGTGCGAGCGCCGTGAGCGACAGCGGGATCTTGAAGTCTTTCAACATGATGTGGGGTTTCGAGTTTCGGGAAAAAATGACGTGCGGGCCACGCTTACTTCGCGCGCACCCAGTCGCAGAATTCCTGCGTGATCAACTGTTCGTAGATCTGTTCGTCGCTGATGTCGAGCGATTCGAGATGCAGGAAGCCGACGTTCGGCATCTCTTCCGCGATTTCCGCGAGGAAGCCGAATTCGCTCGGGTCGCCGACGCCGACGAGCGACCAGTACAGCGGGTAGTGCTGCGACTCGGCCAGCAGCTGGCGCACGCGCTTGCGATCGTTCTTCGGGTTCTGCCCGTCGGTGACGAACAGTACCCATGCGGGCAGATGGCCGTTCACCGGCGCGGAGGCCGCCGGTGCCGGCGTCTCGTCCGCGCCGCCGAACAGCCGGCTCAGGAAGCCGCGCTTCTCTTCGCGTTTCGGCGACGGCTGCGGCGCGCGGAAGAAGAAGTCGACGATGTCGTTCATCACCGGCGCGTACTGCGTGCCGCCCCATTTGTCGATCCGCGCTTCGAGCACGTGGTCGGAAATGTACGAACCGTAGTTGTCCGGCGTCGCGGTCGGCAGCCGGTTGTAACCTTCGGTGAAGGTCCACGTGTCGACTTCGCCGTTGTCGTCGAACTTCAGTGCGATGCCGAGGATCCGGTCGTGCGTCTCCTGGATCACGCCCGACTGGTAGAGCGGCTTCGCGGAGCCGGAGATGTCGAGCGCCGCGCCGACGCGCACGACGGGCGGCTTCAGGATCTGGCGTTTTTCGAGGACGATCGCGACCTTCGCCGCGCGTTTCTCAAGCGTAATCATGCGGTGTTCTCTCAGTTCTCTCAGTTGTGCTTCGGAGCGAATCGGGTGATCAGGTCCTGTTCGAGCTGGCGCAGGCGCGGCGCGTCCTGCTCGCGCTGGCGCTTGCCGTCGGCGATGATCTGCGTGATGTCGTCGAATGCGCCGAACAGCTGCTGCTGCGCGTATTCGAACGTGTCGGTCGAGATCACCGGGCGCTGGCCGAGCTTCGCGACTTCCTGCGCGTTCTGGCGGTTCAGGTCGGCCTGTGCGCGGATCGCCTCGTCGGCCGCGTCGTACGTCGCGTTCGCGAGCGCCGCCGCGCGCTTCGTGCTGAGCTGCTCGAGGTAGAGCGCGAACGCATTGGTCCACGCGGGGATCAGCACGGTCTTGATCGTCATGAACTTCGACGTCAGCGTGCGTTTCTGGTCCTGCTCCATGCGGATCTGCGGCGCGAGCTGCTTCGACATCAGCATCGCACGGTCGAGGTCGTCGAGCTTGCTTTCGAGCGCGTCGACCTTGCGCTTCACGTCGAGCAGGCGTTGTGCGGCGAACGCGTCGTCCGCCGGCTGCTGGCCGGCCGCGAGATGCGCACGCAGCGTCGCGAGCGCCGTTTCGCCGTGCGCCTTCGACTGCGCGAGCTCCTGGTGCAGCGCGTAGTTGTCGTTGTACATCCGCTCGAGCTCGTCGATGCCGGCCTTCTGGCGTCGCGCATGGCTCTCGAGCTCGACGACGAGCGTGTCCATCCGCTTGCTCACCGATTCGTATTGCGACAGCAGCTTCTCCTTGGTCGAGCGAAACAGCCGTGTGACCTGCGTGAGCAGCCCGCCCTTGTCGGCACCGCGCGGATCGAGCCCCTTCGCGGTCGCGATCAGTTCGTTGAGCTTGTCACCGAACTGGTCGGCATCCGACGCACGGACGCTCGCGAGAATCTGCTGGGAAAAAGCGGCGATTCGCGTGCCCTGCGTCGCGCCGAGCTGGTCGATCTCGTCAACGGTGATCAGACGGACATTCTCCGCCGGGCGCGCGGCCGGCACGGCGACGGCGGCGGCAGGCACGGCGACGGGTGACGAAGACGGGGTGGAAGGACGATCGCTGACCGCATCGGAGTTCTTGTCATCGAATAGCGGCTTCATGTGGCTACCACGTTTCCTTTTCTGCTTTCTGCTGCGTGTTGTCGTGCGCGCGTGGCGCGCATCCGCGATAACCGCCGTGCTCTCTCACGGGCGGCAGACGGACAATAAATGGCCCGAGCGCCTTGCGTCAAGGGAAGGAATTCTTTCAATTTCCATTCATTTTGTAAGGTGATGAACGGACGTCATGCCCGGGCGCCGCCGCTCCTGCCGCGATGCGGGCTGGCCACGCGAGATTCGGACACGCCGAAACTTACATGTCCGATCAATGCGAAAGAGAAATGAAACCGCCTGTTTGAGCGGGTTTCAGGCGGCGCACTCACGGGGCCAAGGCCCTCGCGGACACCGATCGCGCGTTAGCGATCCCGCACGCGATTCATCCCGAGCCTGGGCAGGATGAACGGCACCGATCGGTCACGAATCGTAAAATCCCATCGTCCGTCGATGTCCACGAACGTCGCGCTGAAATGCCGGTCGTCGGCCCACGCGAGGTCGTCCAGATGGCACGACGCATACATCGCGCCGACCGTGCGCCGCGCGATTTCCGTCAATGGATCCTTCGACACGAGCGTGAACGTGACGGCCTCCTCGAACAGGCAGTCGTAGTCGGTGACGAGCAGATAAGCGGCCGGCGTCTCGAACTGGCGAAGCAGCACGTAACCGGAAACCGTGAGGCCGGAGCGCTCGCCGTTCACGAGCACGGCGGTACGCGACGGCCACGTTTCGTACGGACCGTCGTGCGTTTCGAGCGCGAAGCGTTCGATCGGCTTCATCGCCGGGCCGGTTGGCCGAGATCGTGTGCCGGAAGCATCGTCGCGTCAGTTCGCGGCCTTGCGGTACAACGCGACATATCCCGCGAGAATCAGCAGCAGCGAACCGCTGACGCGGTTCAGCCACTTCTCGCCGGCCGCTTTCCACACGCGCACCGAGTGCACGCCGAGCAGCGCGTAGCCGGTCATCCCGGCGACGTCGATCGCGACGATCGTCGCCGCGAGGATCGCGTACTGCGGCGCGATCGCGTGCGACCGGTCGACGAACTGCGGCAGCAGCGCGGACATGAACAGGTAATACTTCGGGTTGCTCATGGCGACGAAAAAACTCTTCAGGAACGCGGTCCGGCGATCGGGCATCGCCTGATCGACTGCCTGCGCGGCAGCACGACCACCGGACGAGAGCAGCATCCGCACACCGACATAGGCGAGCCACGCGGCACCGGCCAGCTTCAGCGTGACGAACGCCGTTTCCGATGCTTCGAGCAGCATCCCGAGACCGAACCCGACCAGCGCGACCATCACGACATCGGCGGTAACGGCGCCGAGCATGCCGACCAGTGCGTGACGCAATCCGTACCGTGAGCCGTTGCTCATCGCGAGCAACACCGTCGGGCCGGGCGTCGCGACGCCGACGGAGAGGATCAGGGCAAAAGCGAGCAAGGCGGACAGCGACATGGCGTGGCGTTCCTTCTGAAGGGAGCTTGCGAACGGGATGGCGTCGTCGTCTTCGGCCGCGCAGGCCGCTGCCGGCACGCGCGAACAATGGCGACGCATTCGAACGGCTCATGATCGCATGTTCGCCATGAGGTCCGCTCGGCGGTCGCGTGGCGTCGATCCCGGCGTGGGACCGCTACGATCTCGGTGCGCATTGTGCGACGGCGCTGTTCGGCAGGAAGACGACGTTGCGCGCAATCGTACGCAATGTCACGAACAAGTCGTACTGGTCGTCGACGACCGGCGGGTACCTGATACAAGGCGAGCCGCGGTCGGTATGGCTGTCGATGACGACGGATTTCTGACGATCGCCGAAGGGAGTGGCGGGCTGCCGCCAGAGTTTGCTATACTCTCGGTCTTCCGGAGAGATGGATGAGTGGTTTAAGTCGCACGCCTGGAAAGCGTGTATAGGTTAATCGCCTATCGGGGGTTCGAATCCCCCTCTCTCCGCCAGGACGATGTCGAAAACCCCGTAAAGTCAATGACTTACGGGGTTTTTTGTTTTCCGACTCACAAGCCGACCATCAAACGTCGACTCCTCGACTTGCCAAGAGCGTCGCAAGGACTCTTCGGTCATCCGTTGCGCGCGAGACTCGGCGATATGTGGCACTGGTCGAGCCGGTCCGGGGACGTGCGTCCCGATCTTCCGATTGAACTGGGTCTCAGCACAGAGGGGCGGTGTTGTCTGCCACACCTTTTCCATTGCCCTGAGTGATGCCCAATTGTTCGCGATCGAAGAAGTGCGGACAGGCGGAAACATCGAGCCGAGGTTGAATCCCGTAGCAGCGGGATTCTCTGCTCAATACGGTCAGCTAGTCATCCCGGACAATTCCTTGTGCGGTGAACCTTAGCGACTGGCGCGAAACTTGAAAGAGCTCGGGCACGGCGATGTAATCGTGCTCGGCGTTCACCGTTCCATTTGGGAGGAGGCGGTCCCGCTACGCTCAGCAATCGAGTTTCTCCACCAGGCCAATCCAATAGGCATCTGTTAAACAGCGCCGTCCGTCATAGACGAATCACCGCCTTTGCGTGCGACATACCGGCCGTCGAATCGAATTGACGTAGAACCAGTTTCGACTTTGATCCGTGGCCGGGCGTCGTCTCCGATACGAATTAAATTCATCACGTCAGGCTACTATTTCCCGAGAAGAGTCCTTAGATAATCAATCCGCTGTTTTGTTATCGTGGCAAGGCAATCTTTTGTGATCAGACCGGAGCCGGCGCCTTGGGATTGCGACGCCTCGGCTGCAATATAACCGTTGCACTGCTTGTCCCGGTAATTGAGCCAAGCCTTCTGAGATTGCTCAAATTCATTCTTGTACTGTGTGGCAGAGTAAAGTTTTTGATAAATCAAATTGAGTTCTTTTTTTGATTTATCCAGGGCTTGGTTGGTACAAGACAAGTCGCCGTATACGTTCCCGCTATTGGCACACGCGTCAGCGAAAGAGGTTATGGGTAAAATTAAAAACACAAGCGGGATGATTTTTTTCATGGCTTCATTAAAAATGATTGATTGCATGATTCAAGAATTATTGTAAAAGGTCGCGCCAAAAAGTCCGAGAAATATTTGCCGACTTGACGCAAGCTGACGCTGAGTCTGGAAGATCGTGCGGAAGTTTCTCGGTCAACTCGTTGCCGCTGGCGTGAACCCTGATCTGCTCCAGGAATCCCGGACACAAACGAGTGTTAGTGCGTCGGCGGCAATTTCCCCGTCAGGAACGGGAGGTTGGCGATGAAACGCAAGCCATGCTCGACGGAGCAGATCGTGGCCGCGCTCACGCTGACCGTAGCCGGCACGCCCGCTCGTCCGGTCCGCTGCGTCGTCTGGACCGAGCACCCATCGCACATCGAACCCCGAACACCGCTCGCTAAAGATGTGTATTCTTCTGACGATATCCGAGGTTTCAGCTCCGCGAGTCAGATCCATGCGATTCAGTCCAGGGTTCGCCATGACGATTGTCGCTTCGACGATGCTGTCAGCTTGCGCAACGGCATTTTCGCCGCCGTCGATCACCACCACCGTCGCGGTGACCTCTCCCCCGCCGGTCGACAAGGCGCTGCGCGACGGCGGATCGTCTACCGACCTGTCGGTCATCGGTCAGCCTGCATCCCCGTTTCGCACGCTGCTTTCCGTTCGTGAGTGCGCTGCCGGCAAATGCGCGGCGGGAATCGCCATGCCGACGCTTGCGGTCACGGTTCAACGCGTGTCCGAGGGACAGGCGGCGATACGCTTCTCGGTCAGTGGAGAGATCGGCAGCAGCCAGACGCTGAAATCACAAACCGGGAACGCCGCGTCGGAAGTAACGATGTCGATCCCGTCGAGCGCGACACCGATCAACGATCGCTTTGCCGTCGACCGGGTCGCGACGATCAAGGTCGGCGAGTTTCGCCACGTGGCATTGCCGCACGGCATCCGTGCGTACGTGTGCGTCGCGATACCGAACGCCAAGGGGATGACGGACGGAAGCTGCGATTTCAGCCGGGTGCAGACGACCAAGGGCGCCGAGCTCGGCATTTCCGCGCTCTGACCCGCCCGTCACGGCGCCGGTACTGGCTGCCCCGGCACGCGAGCATGCCGAACGACACCCGCGTCACGGATGCCGGATGTAATCCACCAGCGCCCGCGTATAGTCATCCGGCTTTCGATCGAACAGACTCACGATGATCGCCACCGCGAACCCCGCCGGCACCCCGAATACTCCCGAACTGATCGACTCGATCCCGAACCACGTGCGCCCCGCGAATCCCGTCAGCTGTGTGAAGTACGGATAGGTCGACACGATGTAGTACACGCACACCGCGAGCCCGGTCACCATCCCGGCGATCGCACCGCGCGTCGTCGTGCGCTTCCAGAACACGCCGAGCACCAGCACCGGAAAGAAGCTCGAGGCCGCCAGCGAGAACGCGGCGCCGACGAGAAACAGGATCTTCCCCGTATTGAGCGACGCGACATACGACGCGAACAGCGCGACGCCGAGCAGCAGCACCTTCGAGATCGTCACGCGCCGCTGGCTCGATGCGTCGGGCGCGACCATGCAGTAGTAGACGTCGTGCGACAGCGCGTTCGCGATCGTCAGCAGCAGCCCGTCCGCGGTCGACAGCGCCGCCGCAAGCGCACCGGCCGCGATCAGTCCCGACACGACGTAAGGCAGCCCGGCAATCTCCGGCGCGGCCAGTACGACCATGTCCGGCTGCATCTGGATTTCCGACCAGTGCACGATGCCACCGCGAATCACCTCGACGACGCTGATCAGGTCGGGTTCGAAGTGATGCCACTGCGTGACCCACGCCGGCAATTCGGCGAACGGCCGCCCGACGAGGTTCGCGAGGATCTCGTACTTGATCAGCACCGCGAGCACCGGCACGCTGAGGTAGAACAGCGCGATGAAGAACAGGGTCCACCCGACCGAGCGCCGCGCCGACGCGACCGACGTGGTCGTGTTGTAACGCGTCAGGATGTGCGGCAGGCTCGCGGTGCCGAGCGACAGGCACAGCAGCAGCGCGAGGAAATTCCGCTCGCGCGGCTTGCGCTCGTCATCGCTCGCGGCGGGAAACGGTTCGTGCATCGGCACGGGCGGCTCGGCACGGGCCAGCAGGTCGTCACGCGCCTGCGTCCACGCGACCCGCGCCGCCGCCGGATCGCGCGGAAAGTCCGCCAGCTCGCGCTCGCGCTGGCTGATCTCGCGCAGCGGCCCGTTGTGGCGCCGCAGGTCGGCCAGCTGGTCGGCGAGATGCCGGCGTGCATCCGCATACGACGAAGGCAGCCGGTCGAGCCGCGTCTGGATGTCCGCGGCTTGTCGTCGATACGCGTCGCGCACCTGCTGTTCGTCGGACGCATCGCGCACCTGCGCCTCGCGGGCCGCGACGCGCTCCATCAGCTTGCCGTAGCTGAACTGCGGCACCGGGCCGAGCCCGTTCTTCATCGCGATCAGCGACACCGGAATCAGGATCGCGCTGATCAGGATGATGTACTGCGCGACCTGCGTCCAGGTGACCGCGCGCATTCCGCCGAGAAACGAGCACACGAGAATGCCCGCGAGCCCGCAGAAGATCCCGATCGCGAAATCGACGCCGATGAAGCGCGTCGCGATCAGGCCGATCCCCTGGATCTGCGCGACCAGGTACACGAACGAACACAGGATCGCCGCGCCGGCCGCGAGCGCACGCACGGCCGTGCTCGAAAAGCGCGTACCGAGAAAATCGGGAATCGTGTAGCGCGCGAGCTTGCGCACATACGGCGCAAGCAGGAACGCGACGAGGCAGAACCCGCCCGTCCAGCCCATCACGTACGCGAGCGCATCGTAGCCGGTCGTATAGAGCGAGCCGGCCAGGCCGATGAACGACGCGGCCGACAGCCAGTCGGCCGCCGTCGCCATCCCGTTGAAGGCGGACGGCACGCGCCGCCCGGCCACGTAGTATTCGACGAGATCGGACGTGCGCGACAGCAGCCCGATCACCGCGTACACCGCGATCGGCACGAACAGGAACACGTAGCCGATCCAGACGCCGGAGCCGGTGGCGCGCTCGATCCGCCACATCAGCAGCACGAACCCGAGAAACCCCAGCGTGTAGAGCGCATACGCGCGGATCAGTCGATGCGTCAGCATGAATCAGCGCCCGCCGTTCGGATGGCCGGTACGTGCCGCATGATCGTCGTACGCGCGGCGCAGCGTGCGGTCGGCGCGTTGCATCAGCCCGATGTACGCGACGATCAGCACGAGATACACGAGAATCGCGCCCTGCGCACCGACGTAGAACGGCAGGCTGAACCCGGCGAAGCGCACGCTCGCGAGCGCGGGCCCGAAGAACGGCACGATGAACGACACGGCGAAACCGATCGCCATCAGCACCGCGATCAGCGCGACGTTGAAGCGCCAGTAGCGTGCATGGGCACGCGCGAGCGGCTCGGGAACGGGCGGTGGCGCGGCAGGCGCGGATCGGGTCGGAACGGTCATGCCGTTATGTAACAAAAAGCCCCTGCGCGGGCAATCGGGATTGCCGCGCAGGGGCTCGTGCGCGTGATGCGCAACCGGTACGGTCAGCGCACTTCGGCGAGCTGCTCGAGGATGGCCGGGTTCTCGAGCGTGGACGTGTCCTGCGTGATCGCTTCGCCCTTGGCAAGCGAACGCAGCAGGCGCCGCA
>NZ_ASSI01000246.1:0-39821 GCF_000466765.1 Burkholderia sp. AU4i
GCTCGAAGCGCGGCGCGCGCTCGAACAGGCCGAGCGCGCGGTGGCCGCGGCCCGCCGCGCGGGCGCGGGCCTCGGCGGCACGCTGCGGCTGCGCTTCGTCGACAGCACCGTCAACGCTCTATTGCCGCTGATCTTGCGGGCGTTCCAGGAACGCCATCCAGGCGTCGATTTCCAGCTCGAGGAAGGCACGACCGCCGAGCAGGTGCTCGCGCTGCGCCACGACCGCACGGACGTCGGCCTCGTCGTGCTGCCGGTGGCCGACGCGGGCGACGTGCGCGTCGAGCCGCTGCTGCGCGACCGGATGGTCGCGGCGCTGCCCGACGGTCACCTGCTCGCACGCCGCCGGCACATCGCGCTCGCCGACCTGGCGGACGACCCGTGGGTCATGTTCGCCGCGCACCATGGTCCCGGCATGCATGCGCTGCTCGTGACCGCGTGCGCGCAGGCCGGCTTCGCGCCGCGCGTCGTCCAGCAGCCGCGCCAGATGCAGACGACGGCCGGGCTCGTCGCGGGCGGTATCGGCGTCGCGCTGATGCCGCGCCTGTTCGTGCCGATGCAACCGAAAGGCATTACGTTCTGCGAACTGAAGGGTGCGGGCAGCCCGCTCGCGTACGAGCTGGCGATCGCGTACCGGACGCCATCGCCGCTCGTCGATGCGCTGCGCGAGACCGCGCGGAGCGCGGTGCGCGAACTGGGGCTGGTTGCCGCGACGTGAGTGTGCGCGTGGCGCGCGGCGCTCAGTCGCCGACGAGGTTGAACGCGGCGTCGGTCACGGCACGCCGGAACGCGTCCGGCTGCGTGGGCAGCGACGTGAACTCAAGCATGATGTGGCTGTACGACACCGTGTTGCCGATCGCGGTCGCGATCATGAAGAACAGCACGTTCGGATCGACCGCGCGAATCGCGCCGGCCTGCACGGCGTCCGCCAGCAGCGGGAACATCACGTCGTAATACGGACGGACGAGCCGCTCCTGCAGCCGGTCGAGCCGCCCGCCCACTTCGGTCGCCGCCGTCGAGAAGAACATGCCCATGTCGGGTTCGTCGAACTCATGGTCGACGCACAGCTCGAGTGCGCGCCGCACGCGGTCGCGATGCGACAGCGGCGACGTGCGCAACGCACGCAGCGCATCGAACATCGGCTCGGCGATCTCGACGATCTGCTCGACGACGGCCAGCCACAACGTTTCCTTCGTACCGAAATGATGGGCGATCAGCGCCGCGTCGATGCCCAGCTCGCGCGCGACCTCGCGCACGCTCGTCGCGTCGTAGCCCCGCTTCGCGAACGTACGGCGCGCGGCCCGCAATATCACGTCCGGTCCGACGGACGCCCCGGCCAGCGGCCGCCCTCGCATACGCCGCTTGCCCGGCGCGCGCTCAGTGACTTCAGCCACGTTTCCCTGCTCTCCTTGAACGATTCGAATGCGCCTGTTCCGGCCCCGCTTCAGCACCGCCGAAACCGCGTGATTTGCCCCGCTCCGTTGACACGCGAAGCCGGGAAGCGCTAGGATCATACCTTATTCATCACGTGATGATTTATCCATGGCAACCCCTACACGTATCGTCATCGTCGGCGGCGGGATCGCCGGACTGCAGCTCGCCACGCGTCTGGGTGAGCGTCTCGGCCGGTCCGGGCGCGCACAGGTCACCGTCGTCGACCGCAGCCCGACCCACATCTGGAAACCGATGCTGCACACGATCGCGGCCGGTACGCGCGACGTGCAGCAGCAACAGGTGATCTTCCTCGCCCATGCCCGCGATCACGGTTACACGTACCAGCCCGGCGAACTGAAGGGGCTCGATCGCGCGCGACGCCGCGTGCAGCTCGGCGAGATCCACTCGCAGGACGGCGAACTCGTGCTCGACGCCCGTGAACTCGAATACGACGTGCTGATCCTCGCGCTCGGCAGCCAGGCCAACGATTTCGGCACGCCGGGCGTACGCGAGCACTGCTATTTCATCGACAGCCAGCCGCAGGCCGAGACCTTCAACGAAGCGTTGCGGATGCGCGTATTTCGCAGCATCGCGCGCGACGAGCCGTTCCGCGTCGCGATCGTCGGTGCCGGCGCGACCGGCGTCGAGCTGGCCGCGGAGCTGAGCCGCCTGCTGGAAGTGGCACAAGCCTATGGCGACGAAACGGTACGCGACCGGCTGCAGCTCACGCTGCTTGAAAGCGGCCCGCGCATCCTTGCCGCATTTCCGCCGAAGATTTCCGCATCGGCACAGCAACGGCTCGAACAGATCGGCTTTCACGTGCTGACGTCGACCCGCGTCACGTCGGCCGACGCGAACGGCTTTCACTACGGCGACGGTTCGTTTGCGGAAGCCGACCTGATGGTGTGGGCAGCCGGCGTGAAAGCGCCCGATTTCATGCAGGCGCTCGGCGGCCTCGACACGAATCGCGCGAACCAGATCGTCGTCGGCCCGACGCTGCAGGCAACGGGCGACGAACACGTGTTCGCGATCGGCGATTGCGCGAGCCTGTTGCCCGACGGCCAGGAACGACCGCTGCCGCCCACCGCGCAGGTCGCGACGCAGCAGGCCGAGCATCTCGCGAAGCACCTGCCCGCGTGGCTCGACGGCAAGCCGATGCCGTCGTTCGCGTTCCACGATTTCGGCGCGCTCGTGTCGATCAGCGAGTACGACGCGTTCGGCACGCTCGGGCAGTTCGGGTTCTTTCGTGGCGGCTTCATCCAGGGGCGTCTCGCGCAGTTCAGCCACCTGATGCTCTACCGGCGGCACCAGCAGGCGCTGCACGGCTTCTCCAAGGCGAGCCTGCTGTGGATCGCCGAACGGATCAACGGCTGCGCGCGGCCGCGCATCCGCCTGTCGTGATGCCGCGCGTCGCGGTGCCGCGTAACGTTTCGAGGAAAACTGACATGAACAACCGTATCGCCCCCTGGCTCATGACCGTCGCCGCGATCGGCAGCTTCGACATGCCGTCCGTCTCGTGGGGCACGCCGCGGCGGCGCAGCGTCACGCGCGACCGGCTGCCGTCGTGGGACGCGACGAGCAAGCCGGCCATCAGCGTACTCGAGCGGCCCACGGCCGACACCGTGATGATTTCCTGGCGCGACGCATGCACCGGGCACTACGGTTATCAGAAGTGGCGGCTGTTCACCACGCGCAAGCGCGGCGTGTGCGCGCTGTCGGGGCAGCCGATCGAGATCGGCGACAGCGTCTATGCACCGCAATTGCTCGGCTCGACGCCGGGCAACGCCGCCGCGATGGTGCTGGCCGCGTGCATCGACGCGGCCCGCCCCGCAGAGGCGGCCTGAAGGCGCGGGATACCGCGTCAGGACCAGCGCGACAGCATCCGGTTCGCGCAAGCTGCACACCGGCTCGGCACGCGCGTGCTGCTGGTCACCGACGAATGACATTCGCCGATCGGGGAATGTGCGGAGATCGTGCTGCGGATCCAGCGGCAGCCGTTCGCGATGCTGCAGACCAACGTGCCGGCGCTCGCGCTCGCCGAAGCGCTCGTGATCGGCGTGACGAACCGGTTGCCCGAGCTGGCAAGGCAGCGGATGGAGAGGATCGAGTCGCTCAATACCGGCGGAATCGAGCAGCACGCCAACAGTCGCGATCTGCCCGAATGACGATCGCACGCCATTCGGGCACGGACTTCAGCTCTCGACATCCTCGAGACTGAACACTTCCGTCTTGTCGTTGTACGAAAAGACTTCGCCGTAACGCCCCCAGTCGATCACCGCGTCGAGCGTTTCCTCCGCGGCTTCATCGGACAGGAAATCCTCCAGCTCCTGCTCGAAGCGCACGCGCGGCGCGCGATGGCCCGGACGCTCGTTCAGCACCTTTCTGATCCGTGCAGCCAGCGGCACGTGCTTCAGCAGGTGGTCCGCGAACATCAGCTTGCGCTCCTGCGTACCGAATTCCGCGAACACACGCGCCGGCGGCGTGAGGAACACGTCCCCTTCCCGCACGTCCGCGAAGCCGAGGTATTGCAGTACTTCGGCGATCGGGAACAGTTCGTCGACCTCGAGGTGCAGCGTGCGCGCGATTTCCGGCATGTCCGCGCGGCCATGGTACGGCGCCATCGCCAACGTTTCGATCAGGCCGGCCATCAGGTTGGTCGACACGCGCGGCATCCAGCTGCCGAGCTCCAGCCCCTTCTTCGTCGCCTCGCCGGTCTGGCGGGCGGTCATCTTCGCGTAGATGTCGTCGACGAGCTTGCGGAAATCCGTGTCGAGCCGGTTGCGCGGATGCTTGAACGGCACCTTGATCTCGGCGATCACACGGCCCGGGTTCGACGACAGCACCAGGATCCGGTCGCACATGAACACCGCTTCCTCGATGTTGTGCGTAACGATCAGCACCGACTTGATCGGCATGCGGCCCTGCGTCCACAGATCGAGCAGGTCGGTACGCAGCGTCTCGGCGGTCAGCACGTCGAGCGCGGAGAACGGCTCGTCCATCAGCAGGATCGTCGGATCGACAACGAGCGCGCGCGCGAAGCCCACACGCTGGCGCATGCCGCCCGACAGCTCGCGCGGGTACGCGTTCTCGAAACCGTCGAGACCGATCAGGTCGATCGCGGCGAGCGCACGCTCGCGCCGCTCGCGCGCTCCGACGCCGAGCGCCTCCAGCCCGGCTTCCACGTTCTGCAGCACGGTGAGCCACGGGAACAGCGCGAAGGTCTGGAACACCATCGCGACGCCTTCGGCCGGGCCGCGCAGCGGCTTGCCGAGGTAGGTCACCTCGCCACCGGTCGGCTCGATCAGCCCGGCGATGATGCGCAGCAGCGTCGATTTGCCCGAGCCGGAACGGCCGAGCAGGCCGACGATCTCGCCTTCGCGCAGCGACAGGTTTGCATCGTCGAGCACGAGCAGTTCGCCCTGCGTCTTGTTGAAGCCGCGGCTCACGTGCTCCACGCGCAGGATTTCTTCGCCGAGGCGCGGCGGCTGCAGCGGCTGGGACGTCTTGACGGGGGCGTTGATAACGTTCGAATTTTGCATCGCGCTTACTCTCAATCGAGACGGAGCCGGGATTCCGCATAGGCGTACATCGGACGCCACAGCAGACGGTTGAACAAGGTAACGAACAGGGACATCACGGCGATGCCCAGGATGATCTTCGGAAAATCGCCGGCGGCGGTGGTCTGCGCGATGTACGAGCCCAGGCCGTGCGCGACGACCTTCGTGTCGCCCCACTGCACGAACTCGGACACGATGCTCGCGTTCCACGCGCCGCCCGACGCGGTGATCGCACCGGTCACGTAGTACGGGAAGATGCCCGGCAGGATCGCCTGCCGCCACCACTGCCAGCCACGGATGCGGAAATTCTTCGTCGCTTCCTTATAGTCGTTCGGGTAGGACATCGCGCCGGCGATCACGTTGAACAGGATGTACCACTGCGTGCCGAGCACGATCAGCGGCGACAGCCAGATGTCGGCATTCAGGTGGAAGTGGACGATCACGATCACGAACACCGGGAACAGCAGGTTCGCCGGGAACGCCGCGAGGAACTGCGCGAGCGGCTGGATCTTCTCCGCCAGCTTCGGGCGCAGCCCGATCAGCACGCCGAGCGGCACCCAGACCAGCGACGCGATCGCGATCAGCACCAGCACGCGCAACAGCGTGACGAGCCCGAGCCCGAGCACGTGGCCGACCTCGCCCATCGTCACGCCGGTCGCGACGAAGCTGACGACGCGCCACGCGACGTACAGCGTCAGCAGGATCACGAACGCGCCCCACACGATGTCGCCGATGCGCGACGAGCGGCGCGCCGATGCGCCGCGCGCACGCGTGCCCTGCAGCGACGGCGCGCGCAGCGGAATCCGCGCGGCCTGCGACAGCAGCCAGCCGGCCGGCACGAGCAGCTGATGGATCAGGTGCGTGCGGCGCATCATGTCGAGCAGCCAGGATTGCGGCGCATCGCCCGACGCGGTGTTCTCCATCCGGAATTTGTCGGCCCACGCGACGAGCGGGCGGAACAGGAACTGGTCATAGGCGAGGATCACGACCGACATCGCGACGATCACCCAGCCGACCGCACCGAGGTTCTTGTCCGAGATCGCCTGCGCGAGATACGCGCCGATGCCCGGCAGCGTGATCGTCTGGTTGCCGACGGTGATCGCCTCGGATGCGACGACGAAGAACCAGCCGCCCGACATCGACATCATCATGTTCCAGATCAGGCCCGGCATCGAGAACGGCACTTCGAGCTTCCAGAAGCGTTGCCACGGCGTCAGGTGAAAGCCGCGCGACACTTCGCTCAGGTCGCGCGGCACCGTGCGCAACGACTGGTAGAAGCTGAACGTCATGTTCCACGCCTGGCTCGTGAAGATCGCGAAGATCGCGGCCAGCTCGGCACCGAGCACGCGGCCCGGAAACAGCGCGAGGAAGAACGTGACGGTAAACGAGATGTAGCCGAGCACCGGCACCGACTGCAGGATGTCGAGGATCGGGATCAGCACCATGCCGGCGCGGCGGCTCTTCGCGGCGAGCGTGCCGTAGACGAGCGTGAACGCGAGCGACGCGACCATCGCGGCCAGCATCCGCAGCGTGGTGCGCAACGCGTATTCGGGCAGGTTCGACGGATCGAGCGAGATCTTCTGCGTCTGCAGTACGCCGATCGGCGCCATCGTCTGGTGAAAACCGACGATCGCCATCGCGAGTATGCCGATGATCAGCGGAAACGCGACGGCGTCCCAGCGATTGGGGAGCACGCGCCACGCGGACGCGTTGGCGGTACGGTTCGGGTCGAAGAAACGGAGATCCATCGGTAGCGTCTTGTGTCGAATTGAAAGTCGATGGGTCCGGCCGCGTCCCGCGCGGCCGGGCGTCGCGCCCCCCGGCGCGAATCAGAACAGCCTGTGCAGCGCCCAGTACAACGCCGCCGACAGCGCGATCGATGCGGGCAGCGTCAGCACCCATGCGAGCACGAGGTTGCGCACGGTATCCCAGCGCAGGCCCGCGCCGCTCGCCGTCATCGTGCCGGCCACGCCCGACGCGAGCACATGCGTCGTCGACACCGGCAGCCCGTAAGCGTCGGCCATCCCGATCGTCAGCATCGCGACGGCTTCGGCCGACGCGCCCTGCCCGTACGTGAGATGCGACTTGCCGATCTTCTCGCCGACCGTCACGACGATCCGCTTCCAGCCGACCATCGTGCCGAGGCCGAGTGCAATCGCGACCGCGACCTTCACCCACGTCGGGATGAATTTCGTCGCGCGGTCCATCTGCTTCCTGAATGCTTCGAGCGCGCTCGCGTCCTCGACCGAGAACGCCGGTGCCTTCGCCTTCTCCATCAGGCGGATCGCCTCGGACGCGACGTACATGTTGTTGCGCACGTTGTCGACGAGGTTCTGCGGCACGCTCGAGATGCCGCCGGCCTGCGCGACCTGGTCGGCAATCGTGTCGGTCAGCTTGCCCAGCGCCGGGATCGTCGCGGCGGTCAGCTTGCGCGTGCGCACGTACGCTTCGACATCGGCACGCGGGTTGGCGGACTGCGCGGCCGGGTCCGCGTACTTGACGAGCGTCGTCGACGCATGGCGCGCGACCGCGACGAACGTGCTCGTCTGGTCCGGCGTCACGGCCTTGTTCAGCGCATACGCGGTCGGCATCACGCCGATCAGGATCAGCATGATCAGGCCCATGCCCTTCTGCCCGTCGTTCGAGCCGTGCGCGAACGACACGCCCGTGCAGGTCAGGATCAGCAGCAGGCGAATCCAGAACGGCGGCGGCGTGTTGCCCTTCGGCTCCTGATACAGGGCCGGCACGCGCACGAGCGCCCTCAGCAGCAACAGCACCAGCGCGGACAGCACGAAGCCGATCAGCGGCGAGAACAGCAGCGCCTTGCCGACGCCGAGCGCCTGGTTCCAGTCGACGCCGCTCGTGCCCGACGGGCCGCTGACGATCTGGTTCATCAGGCCGACGCCGATGATCGAGCCGACGAGCGTGTGCGAGCTCGACGACGGCAGGCCGAAATACCAGGTTGCGAGGTTCCACGTGACGGCCGCGATCAGCAGCGCGAACACCATCGCGAAACCCGAGCCGCTGCCGACCTGCAGGATCAGCTCGACCGGCAGCAACTGCAGGATGCCGAACGCGACGGCGCCGCTCGACACGAGCACGCCGCACAGGTTCCACAGGCCCGACCAGACGACCGCGAGGTGCGGATCGAGCGAATGCGTATAGATGACGGTCGCGACCGCGTTCGCGGTGTCGTGAAAGCCGTTCACGAATTCGAAGCCGAGCGCGATCAGCAGCGCGACGATCAGCAGCAGGAACGGGAGGACCGAGCTTTCCTTGACGGGGCTGAGATCGGCACCGAGATGAACACCGACGTAGACGATGCCGCAGGCAATGATCAGAAAAAACAGCGCGAGGCTGACGGCACGCGTGCGGTTGCTGACCGCACCGCTGGTTTCCGTTGCCGCGAGATTCGGCATGAAGGGGCTCCGGAGAGGTGACTCGGAGTGGCAGGCTATCGATCGGCCGTGACGCAAATGTGACGTGTCACTTACAGGACATTGACAGGTCATCTTTCAGGAACAGCGCGTCGCCGCGCAATCCGTGAACACGGGTGATCGACCGTGTCGCGCGCGGGAATAAATCCGCCGCTTCGCCGGTATGGCACGCGAAGGCGCCGGTTTATTCCAGGACGATCCGGCCGTCCCGTTTCGTCACACGATTGCGAGGCTCCCATGTCTTCATCGACCCCCACCCGCCCGTCGCGCCGCAAGGCCCTGCAATGCATGGCCTTCGGCGGCCTCGGCACGCTGTTTACGCTGTCGGGCGGCATCCTGACGCCGTTCGACCTGGCGCTCGCGCAGACCGGCGACGCGCTCCCGGCCAACGCGGGCAGGCCGCTGTTCGTGCAGGTCAGCGACACGCACATCGGCTTCAACAAGGACGCGAATCCCGATGTATCGGCCACGCTCAAGCAGACGATCGAACTCGTCAACGGGATGCCCGCGATGCCCGCGCTGGCCATCCACACGGGCGATATCACGCACCTGTCCAAGGCCGAGGAGTTCGACCACGCGTCGCAGCTGCTGTCCGCGCTGCGCGTGCCGGAACTGCATACGGTGCCCGGCGAGCACGACGTCACCGACGGTTCGGGCGCCGAATATTTCAGCCGGTTCGGCAAGGCGTCGGACAACCGCGGCTATTACAGCTTCGATCACGCGGGCGTGCACTTCATCGGCCTCGTCAACGTGATGCACTTCAAGCCGAACGGGCTCGGCAGCTTCGGCGACGACCAGCTCGCATGGCTCGCGCAGGATCTCAAGGGCCGCTCGTCGAGCACGCCGATCGTCGTGTTCTCGCACATGCCGATGTGGACCATCTACGAGCCGTGGGGCTGGGGCACCGGCGACGCGCCGCAGACGATGGCGCTGCTGCGACGCTTCGGCTCGGTCACCGTGCTGAACGGACACATCCACCAGATCGTGTCGAAGGTCGAGGGCAACGTGACGTTCCACACCGCGCGCTCCACCGCGTTCCCGCAGCCGACGGCCGGCAACGGCCCGGGCCCCGTGCCGCTCACCGTGCCGCGCGACCGGCTGCCCGCGATGCTCGGCGTGACGACCGTCGAATTCGCGGGCCATCCGGTTGCGTCGTCGCTGCACGATGCAACGCTGGCCTGACGCACCGAACCGCAAGGAGACCGACATGACCCGCTTCAAGCACGCCAGCCTCGTCGCGGCGCTGATCCTGTGCGCCACCGCCCCGCTCGCCGCATTCGCCCAGGGCCCGGACGGCCCGCTCGTGACGATCCGCAATTTCATGTTTTCGCCGATGTCGACCACGATCAAGGCCGGTACGACCGTCACATGGAAGAACCTCGACGGGGAACCGCATACGGTCGTCAACGACGCCGGCATCTTTCACTCGTCGGCACTCGACCAGGGCGACACGTACTCGTTCCGCTTCGACAAGCCGGGCGTCTACAAGGTGTTCTGCGGGATTCACCCGTACATGAAGGAGACCATCACGGTGGAATGACGCGGCGCACCACGACACGCGCGGACGAATGGCGGGCAGCGGCGCCTACAATGCCCGCATCCCATTCGCCCGCGTGGCCGACGGAGCCGCCCATGCCCAGGATCGACCTCAGCGCCGTGCCCGAACGCCGCGGCAGCGGCTATCCGCCGCCGTTCGACGCGCCGTGCGCGCAGCGCATCCGCCAGCGCGTCGGCGACGCCGGCGGGTTGCGCGATTTCGGCGTCAACCTGATGCGCGTGCCGCCGGGCGGCTGGTCGGCGCAGCGCCACTGGCATTCCGACGAAGACGAATTCGTCTACGTGCTCGAAGGCGAACTCGTGATGATCGAGGATGACGGCGAAACCGTGCTGCGCGCGGGCGACTGCGCGGCGTTTCCGAAAGGCTCCGGCAACGGCCATCACCTGGTCAACCGGTCGGAGGCGCTCGCCGTCTATCTCGAGGTCGGCTCGCGCTCGCCAGACGACGTGATCACCTGCGCCGACATCGACATGATGAGCCCGAGCCGCGACGGCCGGTTCCTGCACAAGGACGGCACGCCTTACCCGGACGCGTGACGCCGGTCGCTCGCGGATGCACCGCGAAGCACGGCGCGCGCGCCGGGCTCCGGCTTCGCGACGCCGACCACCGCGCCTAAGGGCCTAAGGGCCTAAGGGCCTAAGGGCCTAAGGGCCGGAAGCGACCGGCGAAGCAGGCGCGAATTGCCGTTGCGCGGCGCGCGATCCCCGCCGGCCATCGCCTACACTGAATCGAGCCATTCGGTTCCGACCCACCTTCACACGCAGCGAGGCGAGCCATGACCGCGAGCGAACCGGCACGCATGAACCTCCCTGGACAAGTCGTGCTCGTGCTCCAGGGCGGCGGCGCACTGGGCGCGTTCCAGCTCGGCGTCTTTCAGGCGATGGACGAAGCCGGGATCCGGCCCGACTGGGTGGTCGGCACGTCGATCGGTGCGATCAACGCGGCGCTGATCGCCGGGAATCCGCCGGAGCAGCGTTACGACAGGCTGTCGGCGTTCTGGCGGCGCGTGACCGAACGAACCCGTTTCGACGTCCCGCCGCTGGTGCCCGGCTGGGACCGGATGCTGGCCGAGCTGATGATCATCGGCGGCGGCATCGCGGGATTCTTCCAGCCCAATCCGGCATCGTGGCTCGGGCCGATGGTGCGCCTCGGCGTCGATCGTGCGTCGTATTACCGGATCGCACCGCTGCGCGACACACTCGCGTCGCTGATCGACCCCGACCTGCTGAACGCGGGCCGCCCGCGCCTGACCGTCAGCGCGGTCAATGCGTGCACCGGCACGATGCGCTATTTCGATTCGCGCGATACGCGGCTCGGGATCGAGCACATCATGAGTTCGGGCGCGCTGCCGCCCGCGTTTCCGGCGATACGGATCGACGGCGAGCCTTACTGGGACGGCGGCGTGTATTCGAATACGCCGGTCGAGGTCGTGCTCGACGACAATCCGCGCCGCAGCTCGGTCATCTTCTCGGTGCAGATGTGGAATCCGGCCGGCCCCGAGCCCGAGAGCATCTGGCAGGTGTCGGAGCGACAGAAGGACATCCAGTACGCGAGCCGCACCGACAGCCACATCGCACGCCAGCAGCAGATCCACCGGTTGCGCCACGTGATCCGCGAACTGGCCCGCCACGTGCCGGAAGCCGAACGCGCGTCGCCGGCCGTGCGCCGGCTCGCCGCGTGGGGATGCGAAACCACGATGCATCTGGTCAAGCTCGCGGCGCCGCGCCTCGCCAGCGACAATCAGCTGAAGGACATCGATTTCACGCCGGCCGGCATCGCGGCCCGCAGGCAGGCCGGTTACGACGCCGCGCGGCGGGCGATCGCCGCACGTCCGTGGGAACTGCCGACCGACCCGACGGAAGGGCTGACGGTATTCGACCCGGACGCGGCGCCGGGCGCCGAAACACCGGCCTGACGCGCGGCGCCGCCATCGCGCGCCGGCAGCATGGCGAAATCACGCGCGCTCGGCCTCCGATCGATCGTCGACGCGGCGGTTATCACACGACGGCACGACGGCTTACGGCAATTCCGCGCGCACGGCCGGCGCGGTACCGGCGACCACCGGACACGATTGCGGCAGCGCCTGCCCGAACAGCACGGCGAGCCCGCAGGCGGACGTGAACATGCCGCGATTGTCGTGCCCGATGCCCGGCACTTCGACGACCTGCTGCGCGAGATCGTCCGGATGCCGCTTCTTCAGGTAGTCGAAATACGCGAGCCCGCGCGCGAGCCGATACGGGCCTTGCGCCATCGCCGCGCACGAACGGTCGATGAAGTGCGTGTAAGGGTTCGTGTCGGCCTGCCCGAGCAGGTACACGACATGACGCGCCGCGTAGCGCGTTTCGAGTGCGCGCACGTCCTGCGACGCGACATAGGGCGGCGCCGACTCCAGCCCGTATTTCCACTCGTTCGCGCGCGGGCAGGTGCCGCCTGCGATCGCCTGGCCGTCCGGCCGTTCGTCGTCGAAATACAGGTAGCTCGACGGGTTCGCGACCACATAACGCACGGCGATGCCGGCCCGTACCAGCGCGTCGCCTTCGTGCCCGGCCACCGCATAGCGCTGCAGCAACTGCGCACCGGCGGAATGGCCGATCACGACCACGCTCGACAACGCGGGATACCGGCTGCGGTCGGCGAAATGCGCGAGCAATGCGTCGAGCGCGGTGAACGAACTGATCGGCGCCGGCTGGCGGGCCGCGTCGCCGCCCTTCCATCCTTCCTGCGTCCAGGCGAGCGTTTGCGCGGGCAACGAAAACGCGCGCGTATCGGCACGCGTCAGGAACTGCGGTGCGACGACCATCGTGCCCTTGCCGGCCGCACCGGCCTTGTCGACGACCTCGCGCCCCGATGCGTAGTACGCGTCGGCATTGCGAAGCGTGCCGTGAATCACGACGAAGACCCGCGTGACATCGGGCGCGGCCTGGTCGAGCGGACGATCGGCGTAGACAGGCAGCACCGCATTGCCCTGCGGCGTATCGACGGCCACGCGCTGGCCGGCGACGGCCTTGACCGGCGCCTCGAGGCGTTCGCGCTGCGTGAGCGTGGCGGCTTCGGCCGGACGCGCGCCGCCCGGCATGCCGATGGCGGCACAGGCTGCCGCGAGCGAAACGGCACACGACAGCGTTCGGGCGGCCGGCAGCACGCGCGAGAACCGGAGGTTGGCGAAGGCGACGGAAATGAGAGACATGGCGACGGATCGAGTGGCGGATATGACTTTAACGGCGAGGGTCGCAAAATCCGTCGCCGGTGGCCGGGTAGTCGATCACCGGCACGCGCGGCGAATCGGGCAGCGTGCCGATCTCCGCTGCGGGCGCATGGTGTTGAGGATCGTAGCAGAGCGAATCGTCGAAGACCCGCTCGCCGACGCGGCGGTTGCGGCCACCCTCGGCAATGAACGCGTGCTCGACACCGCGATTCCCGCCTCGGCAATGGGCGCAACGCGACTCGCGGCGCGTCGGCGCGGGCGCCGCCCGGGGGCGCGTCAGCCCGATGCCGCGGACGAGTCGCACTGCATCCGCTGCACGATCGCGTCCAGTTCGCCGATATGGTTGGCGACCGCCTGCCTGCCCGCGCGTGCCCATCCGTCGAACGACGTCATCCCGCTCACCGCGCCGACGAACGCCACGCCGGCGCGCTCGGCCGCCTGCGCGTCCACCGCGTGGTCGCCCACGTAGATCGCCGAACGAGCGGGCACGCCAAGCCGCGCCAACGCCAGCACGAGCCCTTCGGGGTCGGGCTTGTGACGCTGCACGTCTTCCCCACCGATCAGCACGTCGACGAGCGATTGCAACTGGTTCAGCGCAAGAATCGCCTCGATCCGGTAGCGAAACTTCGACGAAACGATCGCGACCGCGAGCCCCTGCTCGCGCAGACGCGCGAGCAGGGGCGGCACCTCGGGATAGATGCGCGTGCCGCGCACCATGATCTCGTCGGCCCGCACCACGAAGTGACGCGCGAACGCGTCGGCCCGCGCCGGCTCGGTTTCGCCCGTCAGCGAGCGGAACATCTCGTGCAGCGGCAGCCCGATCACGGCAGCGATCTGAACCGGCGTCGCGCCGGCGGCATCCAGCTGATGCAACGCGTACTCCGTGCACGCGACGATCGCGGCGGACGAATCCGCCAGCGTCAGATCGAAATCGAAGATGACGGCCCGAACAGACATGAAAAAACTCCGCAAAAAAATCGGTTCGTGCGCGATGGACGAACCGGCATGACGTTGCGATGCGCACCCGCGCGTCGATCGATCGGCGCGCCTGGCCGGAATACTCGCGATCGGCCGCGTCGAACCCGTCCGGGTCGCGCCTCGCCGCGTAGCATCCCACAGGATGCGCAACGCGGTGCGTCGCCCGGGCAGATCCGGCGACGAGGCGCTGCTCGAATTGCCGAAGCTCGCGGCTACCCGCCCCCGATACGCGTGCCCATACGCTCGCGCACGTCGATGCGACGCAGGGAAGGAACGAGATCGTCGACGTGCCCGACTGAGGGCCAGATGGCGCGTGGCGGGACGGCGGCTCCGCTCCGCGCCCTTCGCGGGCGCCTTGCTCTGTCCCCGCAATCGCCCTTCGCTATCAACCCTATTGCCGGCAATGCTTTCAAACATATCGTCAAGTTCCGATATAAGATTCGCCCATCGACGATACCTCGTTACCCGAGCGAAACGCCAAACCTGTCCATGCCGACCGAACTCGACATCGAAGCGATCCTGAAAGCGCTCTCGAACCCCGTGCGCCGGGAAATC
This sequence comes from Burkholderia sp. AU4i, assembly GCF_000466765.1. Taxonomy (NCBI): domain Bacteria; kingdom Pseudomonadati; phylum Pseudomonadota; class Betaproteobacteria; order Burkholderiales; family Burkholderiaceae; genus Burkholderia; species Burkholderia sp. AU4i. The sequence continues at coordinate 14,722 of NZ_ASSI01000246.1, forward strand.
CTCGCCTGGCTGAAAACGCCGGACGTGCATTTCCCGAACCAGACGCTGCCGTATGAACACGGCGTCTGCGCGGGCCAGATCGACGCGCGCTGCGGGCTGTCGCAATCGACCGTCTCCGCGCATCTCGCGACGCTGCAGCGCGCGGGGCTCGTAACGTCGACGCGGATCGGCCAGTGGGCGTTTTTCCAGCGCAACGAGGCCGTCATCGACGCATTTCACGACGCACTGCGCCGCGAACTCTAGCTAACGGCCGAACCGGCCATGCGGGCCGCCGCCGCACATGACGCGCCGGCTTCCCCGCCTTTCGTGAAGAGGTTATCTGCCATGCCTACACTGTTCGACCCCGTTACCCTCGGCGACCTGACCCTGCCGAACCGCATCGTGATGGCGCCGCTCACCCGCGCCCGTGCGGGTACGACGCGCGTGCCGAACGCACTGATGGCGCGCTATTACCGCGAGCGCGCATCGGCCGGCCTGATCATTACCGAAGCGACGTCGGTCACGCCGCAGGGCGTCGGTTATGCCGATACGCCCGGCATCTGGTCCGACGAACAGGTCGAAGGCTGGAAGCAGGTGACGCAGGCCGTGCACGCGGCCGGCGGGCGCATCGTGCTGCAGCTCTGGCACGTCGGCCGGATCTCCGACCCGGTATTCCTGAACGGCGACCTGCCGGTCGCACCGAGCGCCATCGCCGCGGGCGGCCACGTGAGCCTGGTGCGTCCGCAGCGCCCGTACGTGACGCCGCGCGCGCTCGAACTCGACGAGATCCCGGGCATCGTCGCCGCGTACCGCAAGGGTGCCGAGAACGCGAAGGCCGCCGGCTTCGACGGTGTCGAGATCCACGGCGCGAACGGCTACCTGCTCGACCAGTTCCTGCAGGACAGCACCAACCACCGCACCGATGCGTACGGCGGCCCGATCGAGAACCGCGCGCGCCTGCTGCTCGAAGTGGTCGACGCCGCGATCGACGTGTGGGGCGCCGGCCGTGTCGGCGTGCACCTCGCACCGCGCGGTGACGCACACACGATGGGCGATTCCGATCCGGCGGCCACGTTCGGCTATGTCGCGCGCGAACTCGGCCGCCGCAAGATCGCGTTCATCTTCACGCGCGAATCGTATTCGGGCGACCACCTGAGCCCGCGCCTGAAGGAAGCGTTCGGCGGCCCGCTGATCGCCAACGAGCAGTTCACGCTCGACACCGCGCAAGCCGCGCTCGCCAGCGGCAACGCCGACGCGATCGCATGGGGCAAGCTGTTCATCGCGAACCCCGACCTGCCGCGCCGCCTCGAACTCGGCGCACCGCTCAACCAGCCGGTGCCGGAGACGTTCTACGCGGAAGGCGAAACGGGTTATACCGATTACCCGGCGCTGAGCGACGCGGCCTGATTGCGCGACAGCGCACGCGCGATGAACGGAGCGGCCCCGCCCGTCCGTTCGTCGCGCACACCATCCCCAGGGCGGGCACGTCACGTGTCCGCCCCTCCCGTTCACCGCCTGCCTTCCACGTCGGACGCTTCCGCGAACAGCGCCAGACCGACCAGACTCGCGACGCTGCATCCCAGCACATACCACGCAGGCGCGTAAAAGCTGCCGGTCGCGCGCCACATCGCGCCGACGATCAGTTGCGCGAACCCACCGAAAATCGTCACGCCGAGCGCATAGATCATCCCGAGCGACATCGCCCGCACCTCGGGCCGAAACGCATAGAGGATCATCACGAAGCCGGCCGGACTCGACAGTGTCATCAAGCCGATCAGCACGATCACGACCGCAACCGCGGTGCCCGCCGACGGCCACATCTTCATCGCGTAAAACGCCGGCAGCACGAGCACGGCCGACGCGACGCACGTCACGCCCACCAGCCGCTTGCGACGACGCACGCGATCCGCGAGCCGTCCCGCGAACGGCGAACCGATCAGCAGCACAGCACCGGCCGCGCAGCCCGACAGCAGCGACACCGATGCCGGCATGCCGACGGTCAGCGTCAGGAACGACGGCAGGAAAAACACGATCGTATAGGTGGTCGACGTGCCGCCGATCACGAGCAGCGTGCCGGCCGCGACCTGCCGCCACGGAATGCGCGCACGCTCGCGCGGTGCGCCGGCCGCTGCGTGCGGCAGCGTATCGTCCAGATGGCGCCGCAGGTAAAAGCCGACCGGGCCGATCAGCAGACCGAGCACGAACGGGACGCGCCACCCCCACGCGTGCAGCGCGTCGGGCGGCAGTGCGCGCGACAGCGTCAGCGCGACGAACGCGCCGACGAGCGTCGCACCGCCCTGGCTCGCCATCTGCCAGCTCACCCGCTCGCCGCGCCGGCCGGTGTCACCCGACTCCATCAGCAAGGTCGTCGCGGCCCCCACTTCGCCACCCGCCGAAAAGCCCTGCAGCAGACGCCCGATGACGATCAGCAGCGGCGCGGCGATGCCGATCTGCGCATAGGTCGGCGCGAAGCCGATGATCCCGGTGCCGAGCGCCATCAATGCGACCGTCAGCACGAGCGCGGGCTTGCGGCCGGCACGGTCCGCATAGGCGCCGATCGCGACGCTGCCGAGCGGCCGTGCGACGAACCCGACACCGAACGTCGCGAGCGACAGCATCAGCGCGCCTAGATCGCTCGACGCGGGAAAGAACAGCTTGCCGATCAATGCGGCGAAGAAACTGTAGACGGTGAAGTCGAAGAATTCGAGCCCGTTGCCGAGTGCGGCCGCAACGACCGTGCGGCGCGTGACGCGCGGCCCGGACTCGACCGGCGCAGCGGCCGTGCGATTCAGGGTATGCATCGGAAATTCCCGTTCAGAAGTTGTGATACATGCCGAGCGACAGCGTCACGGGTGTCGTCCCGGTGCGCGGTGCCGTTCCGCCCGGTTCGGTCGGCAGCGGATTGCCGTTCAGCAATACGGTCGAGATGCCGTAGTTGCGGATGAACCCCGCACGCGCGTAGAGGCCCGTGCGTTTCGACAGCAGGTAGTCGTAGCCCAGCATCGCACCGAGTGCCGAATCCCTGGCCGGCTGGCCGGCCGCGTCGCGCACACCCGACGTATCGCGATAGACGACCGACGCGCGAATCGCATTGACGCCGAACGGCACGATCGCGCCGAGCGTGTAGACGCGCGCGATGCCGTCGCCGGCCAGCTTCGGCGCGTACTGGTTGAACGATGCGGACAGCACGATCCGCCCGGTGTCATAGACGGCACCGAGCCCGTACAGGTCGTTGCGCACGGTGCTCGCCCCGTTGACGCCCCACACCTGGTTGTAGCTCGCGGCCAGATAGGTCGTGCCGTTGTACCACTGCAGCAGCGCGCCTTGCGCGGACGCCGCGGGTGCCCGCCCGGCCACGTTGCTCGGCGCAAGCATCAGCATCAGCGACGTGGTGCCCGCGACGATCGGCGTCCGGTACGTGATGGCGTTGTCGACGCGCGCCGGCAATTGCGTCGCCCCCGGCCCGAGGTCCGAGTTGTAGCCGACGCCGCGGCTCGTCTGCACGGCTGCCGCGCCCAGCCACGTATAGACCGAGTTCGTGCCCACCGTGCCGAACACGTCGATGAACAGCGGCAGCGCCGTGCCGATCTGCTTGCCGAGACGCAACCGGCCGTAGCTGTCCGACGACAGGCCGACCCACGATTGCCTGTTGTACGTCGATTGCGCATCCTGCTGCGCGCCGCTGTTCGCGAGAAAACCGCTTTCAAGGTTGAACTCGGCGCGCCAGCCGCCACCGAGGTTCTCGCGGCCGAAGAAGCCGAACTTGGAGGTCCACTCGCCGCCGCTCTGCGTCTGCCACAGCGAACGGCCGCCGACCGTCTGGTAGTTGATCCCCATGTCGAGCGAACCATACAGCGCGACGCCCTCCGTCATCCTGCCGTTGTACTCGGGCACCGCCGCCAGCAACACGTCCTGATAGGGCACGGCGCGCGCGTTGCCGGCGCCGAACGCGAGACAGGCCGCGCCTAGTGCAAATCGCTTTTTCATTCGTCATCCTTATCGTCAAGTCAACCCGGGTCCGGCCGGCGCATCTCCTTTGCGCCTTCGTCAGTCCATCTTCAGGAAGCGTTCGGCAATCCCGGCGAAATAGGCCGCCCCCCAGCTCAGCGCGGAGTCGTTGAAGTCGTAATGCGGGTTGTGCACCGAACATCCGCCCCGGGAATCGACGCCGTTACCGACCAGCACGTAGCAACTCGGTGCGCATTCGGTCATCCACGAGAAATCCTCGCTGCCCATCACGCCATCGGGCAACAGCGTGAGCGCGCCTTCGCCGGCCAGCGCCGCAATCGTCTCCACCGCGAGATCCGACGCCGCACGGTCGTTGTCCACGACACGCGAGATCGACCGGTATTCGATCTGCGCGGTCATCCCGAACGCCTGCGCCTGCGCGTCGACGATCCGGCGGATCCGTGCCTCGATTTCGTCGCGCGTGGTCGCGTCGAGCGCGCGCACGGACAACTGCAACGTCGCCGTTTCCGGGATCACGTTCGGGGCAGTGCCCGCATGGAACGTGCCGACGGTCACGACGGCCGGCTTCAGCGGATCGACGTTGCGGGAGACGATCGATTGCAGCGCGGTCACGATTTGCGCGCCCGCGACGATCGGGTCGCTCGCGAGCTGCGGCATCGCACCATGGCCGCCTTTGCCCGTCACGGTGATCGTCACCGAATCGGACGACGCCATCATCGGCCCGTAGCGCAACGCGAAATGGCCGACCGGCACGCCCGGCGCGTTGTGCAGCGCATACACGCGTTCGCACGGGAAACGTTCGAACAGGCCGTCGTCGATCATCCGCTTCGCGCCACCGAGCCCTTCCTCGGCCGGCTGGAAGATCACGTTGAGCGTGCCGTCGAAACGGCCCTGTTCGGCAAGATAGTGGGCGGCGGCCAGCAAGATCGCCGTGTGGCCGTCGTGACCGCATGCGTGCATCGTGCGCGCAACCGTGCTCGCATACGGCAGCCCCGTCGCCTCCTCGATCGGCAGCGCATCCATGTCGGCGCGCAGGCCGAGCGTGCGCACCGACGCGCCGCGCCGCAACTGGCCGACGACGCCGGTGCCTCCCACCCCCGTCGTCACGTCGTAGCCCCATGTGGCCAGTTGTTCGGCGACGAGCTGCGCGGTGCGGGTCTCGGCGAAACCGAGTTCGGGATGAGCGTGGATGTCGCGGCGGATCGCAACGAATCGGGACTCCGACTCGAGAATCGCCGCGAGTACGTGAGCAAGGTTCTGCGTCATGGATGGCTCCGTGGAATCGGCCGCCTCGCGACCGTCCGGCCAAGCATAGAGACGCGTTTCGGGTCAAAAAACTCACGAATTTTGATGCAGATAACTTTTGGTAATATCTTCCGCATCATGAAAATCCATCAATTGCGCGCACTCGTCGCGGTCACGACGGCCGGCAGCATCAAGGCCGCGGCCCGGACCCTGCACGTCACGCAGCCGGCCATCAGCAAGGCGATCCAGGAACTGGAAAACGAGTTCGGCGTGACGCTCCTCGAGCGCAAACCGTGGGGCGTGGTGCCGACGCCGGAAGGCGACGCACTGCTCGGGCGCGCCCAGGCCGTCGTGCGCGAGCTCGAACGGGCGAGCGAGGACATGGCGCACATGAAGGGGCTGCGCGACGGGCGGCTCGTGATCGGCTTCACGCCGATCGTCGCGGTGACGGGCTTTGCGGAAGCCTATGCCGCCTTCCGCCGCCACTGGCCGAACGTCGAATGCGAACTTCGGGAACTGACGTTCAACCTGCTCACGGAACAGTTGCGCAATCGCACGCTCGATCTCGCCTTCGTCGCCGTCACGGGCCCCATTGCCGAGTCGGTCGACATCAGGGCGATCCGCACGTTCGACACCGCGTTCGTCACCCGCGAGAACGGGCGCTTCGCGGGCGCGACATCGCTCGAGGCGCTGCGCGACGCGGAATGGATCCACGCCGACGCCAGCGACAACTTCCCCACCTATATCCGCGACCTGCATGAACACGCGGGCCTGCCCCCGCCGCGCTGCATCACGCGCTGCACGTCGTATGCGCTGTTCTACAGCCTGCTCATGACCAACGATGCGATTTTCTCGTGGACCCGGCTGTCGCTCGCGGAAACCGTGTTCGGCCAGAAGCTGACGCCGCTGCCGTTGCCGATGTCGCCGCCACCGCTTCAGTTGTACCGGCTCACGCCGCCCGGCCTGCAACTGACGCGGCCCGCGTCCGATTTTCTGGCGCACGTGGAGGCCGCGTTCGCGTCGCTGCCGGCGGCCGGAAGCCCGGCATTGCGCTGACACCCGATCGCGCTGCCTGCACCGCAACTCGCCGGGAGTGCGTCAGCCCGGGACGCGCATCCGCATGAACACGCGCTGCGTCTCGTCGAGTCCGAGCGCGACGTGGTGCGCGCGGATCGCACGCAGCGTGCCGTCGAGCGTGGCGTCGTCGACGATGCTGAAACCCAGGCGCGCGTAGTACGGCGCATTCCACGGCGCATCGCGAAACGTCGACAGCACGACCTCCGCGATGCCTTCCCGCGCGGCGCGCGCGGTCACCTGCTCGATCAGGCGCGCGCCGATCCGCTGTCCGGCATGCGAAGGCGCGACATCCAGTTCCTCCAGATACAACCGCCGTGCATCGAGCAGCCGGTAGAACGCAAACCCGACGCACGTGCCCTGTGCATCGACCGCGACGACCGCGCGGCCGTCGGCGATGCGCGCGAGCACGTCGGCCGCATCGGTCGGCTCGCCATCGGCGATGTCGGTCATGCCGATTTCGCGAAACCGCTGCGCGGCGGCGACTTCGACGGCGGCCATCGCGGCCGCGTCTTCCCGCGTGGCGGGGCGAATCAGGATCGATGCGGTCATTGCGGCAATTCACGCAGGCAGTCTGGAACGGCCGTCACTATAATCGAAACCTCATACGTTTCGAACGCCCCCACCCACGAGGTTCGTCATGACGTTGTCCGCGCTCGCCGTCTTCGCTGTCACCCTGCTCGTCACCGCCGGCACCCCCGGGCCGAGCGTCGCCGCGCTGGTCGCGCGCGTGCTGACCAACGGCGTGCGCGACGTGCTGCCGTTCCTCGCCGCCATGTGGCTCGGCGAAGCGTTGTGGCTCACGCTCGCGGTCGCGGGGCTGTCCGCGTTCGCGCGCACGTTCGCGGCCGGCCTGATCGTGCTGAAGCTGCTCGGCGTCGCGTACCTGCTGTTCCTCGCGTGGAAGATGTGGACCGCGCCGACCGAGGCCGGCGCCGACGACCTGCCGCGCGGCCAGTCGCCGTCGCGCATGTTCGTCGCAGGCATGCTCGTCACGCTCGGCAACCCGAAGATCATGGTGTTCTATCTCGCGCTGCTGCCGACCATCGTCGATCTCACGCACGTCGGTGTGACCGCGTGGGCCGAACTCGTCGCCACGATGCTCGCGGTGCTGATCCTCGCCGACTGCTTCTGGTCGCTGCTCGCGGCGCGCGCGCGAGCTTTTCTCACTTCGGCGCGCGCGAAACGGATCGCCAACCGCACGAGCGCGGCCGCAATGGCCGGCGCGGCAGTGGCAATCGCGACGCGGTAGCCGCCGGTCCCGCACCACACCGCCCCTGCCGCCCGCCATGTCGCAACTCGGGAAGATTCCTGCCGCTCTCGCCGCGCAATCGATTTCCAGTCGCGAGATCGTGCTTCCGCTCGACGCCGCGCTCGAATGCATCGATTATTGCGTGCGTCATCGCATTCCGATCTACGGATGGGAAGGCTGGGTCCTGACTGCCGACGGGCGGGTCGGACACGGCAGCGCACCGCAGGGCACCGTGTGTCTTGCGGACTGGCCGCTGGCGGATGCTGCCGCGTTCTGCCGCAGCACGATGACGTCCGACGCGCAGGCGTGGCACGACGAATACCACGCAACGACCGACCGGCTGCATTTTTGCATCACGATCGGCGACGCACGCTGATCGTCGTATCCGTGCAATCGCATGCCGGCGCGCGACCTGCAACTCGCAACGGCCGTCCGATCGTTGCTCCTGCTCCGGAGGGTTTCACCGTGAAGACCTGGTTATCGACCGTACTGGCTGCCCTCCTCTGCCTGTCGGCCACGCTCACACACGCGGCCGGCATCAAGCTCGTCCGGATTCCGGCCGACGCCGGCGGCCCCGAACTGAAGGCAGTCGTGTGGACGCCCTGCGCGGACGCCGCCCAGACGCTCACGATCGGGCCTTTCGAACTGAAAGGACAACGCGACTGCCCGACCGTCGGCGACAAGCTGCCGCTCGTCGTGATCTCGCACGGGCATGGCGGCACGTACTTCGTGCCATCACGACCTCGCCGAAACGCTCGCCGACGCGGGCTTCGTCGTCGCGGCGATCAACCATCCCGGCGACACGCATGCCGACATGAGCCATGCGGCCGACCTGCGGGAGCTGGCCGAGCGGCCAGCGGACATCAAGCGCCTCGTCGACTACATGCTGGCCAACGCGGCCGACGCCGCGCATGTCGATCCCGCGCGGATCGGCTTCTTCGGCTTCTCGCGCGGCGGTTATACGGGCCTCGTGCTGGCCGGCGCGAATCCGGATTTCGTGCACGCACGGGTGGCCTGCCCGGACCCGACCTGGCTGATCTGCAAGCAGATCCGCGACCATGACCTGCCGCGCCAGCCGCTGACGCACGATCCGAGGATCATGGCCTACGTGCTCGCGGACCCGCTCGACGAATTTCCGACCGCCGAAACGCTGAAGGACGTGCACGCGCCGATCCAGCTCTGGGCGTCCGAAGCGGGCGGCGACGGCGTGGAGCCGGAAACGACCCCCGCGCTGGCCGGCCTGCTGCCGCGACGGCCTGAATTCCACGTCGTGCCGAATTCCGCGCACTTCGCGTTTCTCGCGCCGTGCCCCGAACAACTGGCACACGACTCGCCCGAAGTCTGTACCGATGCGAAGGGATTCGACCGCGCGGCGTTCCACGCGATGCTCGATGCAAAGGCGCTCGCATTCTTCACCGCCCATCTTCGCTAACAGCGAAACGCCTTGCGCCACGCACCCGGCACCGGCGCATGATCGTTGCACGCGATCAGCGCGCGCACCAGCGCCCAATCGTCGTCATCGCAGAAATCGAGCAGCATCGCGCCGCACGGGCCGCGCTGCTCGCGCAGCCGCGCGGCCAGCCGCGCATGAATGCCCTGCACCCGGCCGTCGCCGTGGGCAACGACCGACGGATTCGCGCCCATGCCGGTCCCGCTGCAGAAATTGATCGCCCAGCGGCCACTGTCCGGCGACGGCAGGTCCGTCAGCAGCGCGTCGATCGCACGCCACTTCCAGCCGATCGACGCCGCCACCGGCACGCGATATTCGTCCTGGATCACGAACGCGCCGTCGGGATGATCGATCGTGAACGTCGCGTTGTCGGGCCACGCGGTCAGGTCGATGCCGAGCGGCCGGCTGCTGCGAAAGCGCCGCAGCAGCACGATCGCGCCGCGCACGTCGCCGAGCGCGGGCAGCGTGCCGCCGGCATGCCAGCGCAGCCGCGGATGCCGCGCGCGATGCGCATCGAACGTCGCATCGAAACTGCGTGTGCACGCGTGCGCCGGCCATTCGTCCTTCACCGACATCACGATGCATTCGCGCGGATGTTCGTCGAGAAAACGCAAACAATCGGCCAGCACGTCGTCGAACGTCATGCCGAGCGCGATGCCGCCGTGATGGATGTCGAACGCGTCGCGCACGTGCCGGCAGCGGATGTCGAGCAGCCGCACGCCATGCGCGAGCTGCGCATCGAGCGGCGCACGCTGGGTGCGCACAAGCGCATCGTCGACGGTATACGCACAGGTGTCATGGCTGCCCGGTAGGGTCAGCGTATGCAGCGGCCGCGCATCATCGAGCGCCGACATCCAGTCGGCAGGCGGCGTGCGCGTATCGTGGCTCGAAGGGATCATGAATCGATGAATGACAAGGAAAGAAAACCGTGGGTGACGGCGTCGGATGTCGCGGCGCGCGCCGGCGTATCGCGCTCCGCGGTGTCGCGTGCATTCTCGCCGACGGCGAGCATCGCACCGCAAACCCGTGAGCGCGTGATGGTCGCCGCGCGCGCGCTCGGCTATCAGGTCAACCTGATCGCGCGCGACATGATCACGCAGCGCAGCAGCATGATCGGCGTCGTGACGGCCGGGTTCGAGAATCCGTTTCGCGCGCGGCTGCTGTCGGACCTGATGGCCGCGCTCGGGCAACGCGCGCTCACGCCGCTCGTGACCAATGCGGAAGACCCGCGCCAGGTCCGGCAATCGCTCGAGCAACTGCTCAGCTACCGGATCGCGGGCCTCGTGATGACGTCCGCGTCGCCGCCGCTGTCGGTCGCGCAGCAGTATCTCGAACACCGGATCCCGGTCGTGATGATCAACCGCGACGCGAATCTGCCGGGTGCGGATGTCGTCGTGAGCGACAACGCGGCCGGCGCCGCGCATGCCGCGCGAATGCTCGCGCACGCGGGCGCGCGCCGGGTCGCGTTCGTCGGGCCGCGCAACACGAGCTACAGTGCGAGCGCGCGTGCCGCTGCGTTCGTCGAAGCGCTTCGTCGTCACGGCGATACCGATGGCGCCGCAAGCGTACGGATTCAGGACACGCCGTCCGACACATACGCATGCGGTGTCGAAGCGGCACGGCATCTGCTGTCCGGCGACACCGTTCCGGACGGCGTGTTCTGCTCGTCCGACCTGCTCGCGTTGGGCATGATCGACACCGCGCGCCAGCAGTTCGGGCTGCGCGTGCCGGAAGACTTGCGCGTCATTGGCTTCGACGACATTCCCGCCGCCGCATTCGACGGTTATGCGCTGACGACGCTCCGTCAGGATACGCAAGGCCTCGCGAACGCGGCCGTCGACATGCTCGCCGAGCGGATGCAGGCGTTCGCCGGCGCATCGCGCACGCGGGTCGTGCCGGTGACCTGCGTCGTTCGTCACAGCTGCGTCGGCCGCCCGGCGTAGCGACGTGCGATGCGCGCGCATGCGCCAACGTGATGCATGACAGGCGCGAGCGCGCAGCCAAGCCTGCCGCGCGGCGCACCGCCGCCCTGCATCGGCGTCACTTCAACCCGCCCGCGAACCCGCGCAACAGGTAACGCTGCACATAACCGGCCACGGCCAGCGTGGGCAGCGACGCCATCAGGCCCGCGCTCATCAGGTCGCCCCAGTCGATGCCGTTCTCCGTCACGTAGCCGGCGATCGCGAGCGGCAGCGTGAAGCGGCTCGGCGTCGACACGAACAGCAGCGCGATCAGGAACTCGTTCCAAGCGGCGATGAACACGAAGATCGCGGTCGCGATCAGGCCCGGCGCGCACAGCGGCAGCACGATCTGCACGAGCCGTCGAGCCAGCCCCGCGCCGTCGATGCAGGCCGCTTCCTCGTATTCGATCGGCACGTCGCGCACGAACGCGAGCAGCATCCAGATCGCCATCGGCAGCGCGTAAATCTGATACGCGAGCATCAGGCCGGGCATCGAATCGAGCAGGTGCAGCCGTTTCGCGAGCGCGAACAGCGGCACCGCGATCGTGATCGGCGGCATCAGCTTCAACGCGAGCACGAGCACCAGGAACAGCAGGTCGAGCCGCGCCGGAAACCGCAGCCGCACGAGCGCGTATGCGGCCGGAAACGCGAGCGCCAGCGCGAGCAGCGTCGTGCCGAAGCCGACCAGCAATGAATTGAAGAGCGGCGCGCCGATGCCGTTGGACCATACCGATGCGAAATGCGCGAAGGTCGGCGCGGCCGGCCAGATCCGCATCGGATGATCGAGACGTTCGAGCGTCGGCATGAAGGCCGCGCCGGCCATCCACAGGCACGGCAGCAGCAACAGCGCGAGCGCGGCAATGCGCAGCGCCCACGGCAGCGCGCGACCGAATGCGGCGCCCGTGCGCGCGCGCGAAATGCCTGCGGATTGCGCCGTCATGCGCGCCGCTTGCGAACCGTCTGCCATACGTACCCCGAGACCAGCAGCGCGGACGCCGCGAGCATCAGCACCGACGCGGCGCTCGCCGGCCCGACGTTGAAGAAGCGGAAGCCCGTGTCGTAGATATAGGTCGACAGCGTCTGCGTCGCGTTGCCGGGGCCGCCGCCCGTCAGCGCATAGACCTTGTCGAACAGCTTGAACGTGTCGATCGAGCGCAGCAGCAGCGCGAGGCCGATCTGCGGCGCCGCGAGCGGCAGCGTGATGTCGCGCAGGCACTGCCACTCGCTCGCGCCGTCGGTGCGCGCGGCTTCGTAGAGTTCCTGCGGGATCGACTGCAACCCGGCCAGCACGATCAGGAAGGCCATCGGCGTCCACTGCCATACGTCGACGAGCGCGAGCGACCACAACGCGAGATGCGGATCGGACAGCCAGCGCACGCCTTCGACGCCGAACACCGCGAGGAGCGCGTTCAGGAAGCCGTCGAAGTTGAGCCAGTTGCGCCAGATCGCCGAGCACACGAGCGTGGACAGCATCATCGGCAGGATCGCGAGCGGCAGCGCGATGCGCCGCCCCGGAAACGCGCGCACGAACAGCAGCGCGAGGCCGAAACCGAGCGCGACTTCCGCGAGCGACGCGACGATCGTGAAGCGCAGCGTGTTGCCGAAGCCGGCCGTGAACGCGTCGTCGCCGAGCACCGCGCGATAGTTCGCGAGCCCCGCGAACGCGCGGCGGCCGGCCGAGTAGTCGACGTGGCAGAACAAATCGATCAGCACCTGCGCGACCGGATACAGCGCGAGCGCGGCGAGCACCAGCAGCGCCGGCCCGAGCAGGGCGACGAACGGCAGGCTGCGGCCGAAGGACTTCATGCGCGACCTCCGGCTGCCGAGTTGACGCGCGCCGTCACTTGCCAGCCGCGGCCGTCGCCTGCGCGATCTTCTGCTGCGCCTGGCGCAGCGCGGCGTCGGGCGCAGCCTGCCCCGTCAGCGCGAGCTGCAGCTGGTCGCCGAGAATGCTCTCGACCTGCTGCCAGTCCTTCACGCGCGGCCGCGCACGGCCGGCCTCGAGCGCCTTCAGCTGATCCGGATACCAACGATACTGGCGCACCAGCGCCGGATCGTTGAACACGCTGCGGCGGGTCGGCGGAATGCCGATGCCGGCAAGGCGCGTCTGCGTGTCGCGGTTGGTCAGGTACGCGAGGAAGTCCTGCGCGAGCTTCGCGTGCGGCGCGTCCTTCGGAATGCCCATCTGCCAGATGCCGAGCATCGGCGCCGGGCCGGCGGTCTGCCCGGGCGGCGGCTGCAGCGCGATCTGCCCGACCACGCGCGACTGCTTCGGATCGTCGAGCGCCGGCACCCACGCCGGCCACACCTCGATCGACTGCGCGGCCGTGCCGCGCTGCAGCGCGTCGCGCACTTCCGCCGCGCCGTAGACGTCGACGTCCTTCGGCGCGGACGCCTTCAGCGCGAGGAAGGTCTTCAGCGCGGCCTGCGCCTCGCGCGAATCGATCGTCACGTTGCCGGCATGGTCGAACACGTCGCCGCCGTAGGCCCACAGGATCGGCAGGAAGCCCGTCACGACCGGATTGCCCTTCGTGCCGCGGAACACGACACCCGAAACGCTCTTGTCCGCGCCGCCGACGGTCTGCGCGATCTTCAGCACGTCGTCCCAGTTGCGCGGCGGCTGCAGCTTGTATTTCGCGAGCAGGTCCTTGCGGTACGCGAACATCTCGACGTTGCCGACGATCGGCAGCGCATACAACGCGCCGGCCGCGTTGCGGCCGAGCGCGACCGCGGACGGCACGAGGTCGGCGTCGGCCAGCGATGCCGGCAGCGGTTTCAGCCAGCCGTTGCCGATGAATTCGGGCGCCCACGTGTCGTCCATCATCACGAGGTCGTACGCGCCCGTGCCTTCGCGCATCGACAGCTTGAGCTTCTGGTACAGGTTCGCGTTCGGCAGCTTGAGCAGCTCGATCTCGGTGCCCGGGTGCAGCTTGTTGAAGCCGGCGACGGCGTCGGCCAGCCCCTTTCCGTAGATGTCGTCGCGGCCCGCGATGACGAGATCCGCGGCGAAGGCGTGCGAGGCGGCAAGGGACAGCGCAACGGCGGCGGACAGCGCGCGCAGGCGGCTCAGCAAGGTCATGAGGTCTCTCTCGTTCGACGTGGTGGCGGGACGGCCAGGCGTTGCACACGTGTGCAACGCGGGCGACGCTTCTGGCCGCCTGAAGCGAACGCCATTGTTCACGCCGATCGTTAAGAATTTATGGCACGCGGCGGGAACGGCCGTCGCCGTGCCCGGCTGCCCCGCCCCGCCGGCCGCTCCGTGCCTCCGCCCCGGTCAGAAATTCACGCGGATCCCGGCCATCACCGCCAGTTGCCGGCTCGAGTTGCTGTTCGCGAGCACCGGAATCTGCGCGTAGTTCACCGCGTTGCCGCTCGCGTCGGTGCCGAGCCCCGTCCCGCTCGCGATCTGGCCGATCGCGACCGCGTACAGCGCCGTGCGCTTCGACAGGCTGTAGTTCGTGCCGACGTTCACCTGGTGGAACCGCGTCGTGCCGCGCCCGTCGGTGTGCGCGGCGTTGAAGATGTAGGCAACGCCGCCCTGCAGCGCGGGCGTGAACATGTACGTGGCGTTCAGTTCGCCGATGTCGAACGTGAACACCTGCGTGCGCGGCTGCGCGGCGGTCGAGAAGTAGCGGCTGTCGCCGAGGCGCGTATGCGTGTAGGTGAGCGCGATCGTCGCCGCGCCGAACGTGACCGACCCGCCCGCACCGAACGCGCGCATCGAGCCGGCATCCTGCAGCAGGCAGTACATCGCGCCCGGGTTGCTGCACGCGAAATCGCCGATATAGCCGCTCGCGCCGCCGAGCGCCGCGTCGAGCGGCTGGTGCAGGTCGAGGTAGCCGACCGAGAACGCCACCGGCGCGCGCGTGTACGTCGCGGCCACCGCGTAGCCGCGCTTCGCGGAGAAATCGCCGGCCTGCCCGCCGAAGCTGAACGTGCCGCCGAACGTGAAGCCGTTGAAATCGGCGCTGGTGAACTTCACCGCGTTGTTGAAGTTGAATGCGGCGTTCAGGTTGTCGACGTCGCCGAGGTGCGAGCCGTACGGTGTCGCCCAGTTGTTGCTCGACACATACGCGCCGAGCATGTCCGTGTACGAGTCGTATTGGCGGCCGAGGCCGAGCGTGCCGATCCCGTCCTGGCGCAGCCCGACCCACGCCTGCCGGCTGAACGCGGTGCCGCCCTGCAGCGCCTGCCCGTTCGCGGACAGGAACTGCTGCTCGAGCGTGAACACCGCGTCGAGCCCGCCGCCGAGCGGCTCGGCCCCCTGGAATCCGAAGCGCGACGGCACGAGGTTGCCGCCGCCCATCTGCCACGCATGGCCGCCGCCCGTGCTGCCGTCGGCGCGCGTGAACTGCTGGTTCGTCGAGTAGATGATGCCGGTGTCCACGGTGCCGTACAGCGTCACGCTGCCGGAGGTCTGCGCGTGTGCGTGCATGCACCCGAGCGTGGCCGCGGCCGCGGCCAGTCGTCTTCCGATTCTCATGTCCCGCCCCTCTGTTGTCATCGATACGCAGTGCAGATCGATGGGGTTGTCGATATGGGTGACAGGACTCTATCCAGCGAAAATTCAGGACCTCTATCGCAAATCGGCAAACCGTGGCGCGCATGGTGCTCGACGTTGCCCGGCGGCGCCGTCGCGGTGCGCGTGCGTCATTCGGGACGCGTCGTCTGGGAAGGCAGCTCGCCGAACAGGTCGCGATACTCGCGCGCGAAATATCCGAGGTGAGTGAACCCCCAGCTCGCGGCGGCCTCGCCGACGCCGAGCTGCTGCACGGATGTCGTGCGCAGCATGCGGCGCACCGCGTTCAGCCGGATCGTGCGCAGATAGCCGACCGGCGTGACGTCCGCCACGCGTTGGAAGCTCGTCTGCAGCGTGCGGCGGCTGCACCGCAGCGCGCGGCACAGTTCGAGCACGGTGACGGGTTCCTCGGGGCGGTCGCGCAGATGCTTCTCGCAACGGCTCACGATGTCGCTGTAGGTGGCGTGCGTGATGTCGCGGCGCTCGACGCCGATGCCCTGCTCGAGCGCGTCGAGGAACATGCCGAGCATCGCGTCGCGGAACATCTTGCGGGTGGCCGCGTATTCGAGGTGGCCCGGGTTGCGCTGCGCATCGTCGATCAACGACGACAGCCGCACGCCGAGCGCGACGCCCTGCTCGTCGGACAACCGGGTCACGTGGCGCAGCTTGCGCGCGCCGGATGCGCCGAATTCGGCTTCGCACAGCTCGTCGACCATGTCGGACGCCGCGCTGATCCCGACGAGCCCCATCCCTTCCGGCGTATGGAATTCGAAATCCTCGCCGGCGCGCAGCGCGAGCAACGCATAACCGTCGACGGGCTGGCCCTGGAACGTGCCCGCGAGCGGCACCGACAGCGGCACCGCGAGCGACGTGCGCCCGGCCGGCGCGAGCCCGGTTTGCGCGACGCGCCGGTTGGTCGTCTCGCGGAAGAAGTGGAAATCGTCGTACAGCACCTGCGTGACGGTGCCCTTGAAGCGGCCCGGCGTCATCTGGCGGTAGACCTGATGCCAGCCCGCGATCGCGAGCCCGTGATCGTGCACGTCTTCGTGTGAGCGTGACTGGAACAGCATCGGCATCTCCGGTAAAACCCCTAAACGCGGCCGCCGGGTTCCCCCGGCGCGCAACGCCACAGCTTACCCGTGCAAAATCCTGCGTAGTGCGGTTTCGAACGCAAGACAGGCCGCCGACAGCGCGGCGGCCTGCTCGCCCGTCAGGCGGACATAACGGCGGAACGACGGCATCCGGTTCACGACCTCGCTGCCGCCGAACGGCACGATCGCGAGCGTCCAGCGGCCGTCGCGCGCGTCGATCGCGCAGTCGGTCAGGTGCAGCGGCCGCAGCGCGTCGGCCAGCGACGGCTCGGCGACCAGCGCGGCCACCGTGTCGGCGAATCCGGGGTCGCATCCCGGCGCGGCCGCCGCGTCGATGCCCGTGCGGCGCAGCCAGCCGGTCTGCGTCACCCGCGCGCGGCCCTGCACGGCCGGGCCGCGCGCGGTTGCCGCCACCGTCACGCTGACCGTATGCATCAGGAACTGGCGATCGACACGCTCGTCGATGGTCACGCGTATGCCGTTCGGCAATCGGGCCGTCAGACTGCCGCCCCCGTCGGCATCGCGCGCAGCGCCCAGATCGGCGAGCACGCGCGCGGCGATCGCGCCGGGCCGATGGCCGGGCGGCGGCGCATCGGGCGCCGCGCGCCAGCGGGCGAGCGCAGCCTTCACGACGCGACGTGCTCGTTGCGCAGCACTTCTTCCACCGGCACCGGCTTGAACGGATGACGGCGCTGCACGACGAGCGTCCAGAACAGCGCGTACAGCGCGGTGAGCCCGAGCATCGCGCCGAACGGCACGTAGATGTCGCGCGCGTTCATGCCCGGCGGCGTGATGTACCAGATCGCGAGCACGATGCCGACGCTCGACACGATCTGCGGCAGCGGGAACAGCGGCGAACGGTACGGGCGCGGCAGGTCCGGGCGGCGAATCCGCAGCATCACGACCGACGCGGTGACGAGCAGGTACGCGGTGCCCCACGCGCAGGTCGCCGCGAGCACGAGGTGCAGGATGCTGTCGAGATTGCCGTTGATCAGCCAAGCATGGAAGATCGGCACGATCGCCGCCGCGACGATGCCGACCACCGGCGTCTTGAAGCGCGGATGCAGGTACGCGAAACAGCGCGGCAGCGCGCCGTCGATCGCCATCCCGTACAGGATGCGCGGCAGCCCGGCCATCAGCGTGTTGATCGTCGCGGCGCCCGCGCACAGGAACGCGATGCCGAACCAGATGCGGCCGAAGGGCCCGAGCACCTGCAGCGCGAACGCGGGAATCGCGCCCGGCGTGTCGAGCAGGTGCGTGAGGCCGTCGGGGCTCACGGGCACGTTCGCGACCTGGCGGCGGATCGCCGCGCCGTACAGGAACATGCAGATCGCGACACCGACGAGGCCGAGCGCCATCGCGCGCGGAATCGTCTTGCCCGGCGCCTTCATTTCCGGCGCGAGCGGCGTGACGAACTCGCAGCCGACGAACATGAACATCGCCATCCCGACGAGCGACAGCACGGCCGGCACCGACGTGCCGACTTCCGAGCCGCCGAACCAGCCGTCGAGATGCACGGCCGGCGCGGCCGCGAGCCCGAGGATGCCGAAGATCATCAGCGACAGCCACATGCCGGCCGTCAGCACGATCTCGAGCTTGCTGAACACCTTGATGCCGATGATGTTGGTGATCGCGAACGTGACCACGAGACCGACGCCGACGAGCCACGAGCTGTTGTGCTTCTCGAACGCCGCATTCAGCGATTCGAAATTGACGAGCGCCATGATGCCGCTCAGGATCGTTTCCGCCGTGCCGGCGAACACGTGCACGAGGAAATACGCGGAGATCGTGCCGGTGATCGCCCAGAAGCGGCCGAGCCCGCACGACAGGTAATCGTAAACCGAGCCGGCCGTCGGCAGCATCGCGGCGGCTTCCGAGAACGTGGTCGCCTGCGCCTGCATCATCACGAACGCGATGATCATCGCGACCGCGAACGCCCAGCCGCCCATCCCGAAGCCCGACGTCGCGGTGAGAATCACCGGGCTTGCCATGATAAGGCCGACGGCGCTCGCCAGCGCGGTCGGAAAGCCGACCGCACCCGCCTTCAGCGCCGTGCCGCCGCCTGCCTCGGCCGGCGTGCCGGCGGGCGCGCCGCCCGCGGCGCCGGTAATTCCTGACCATCCCGACATCTTCGTCTCCTTCCTGAACGGGCCCGAACCTGCGCTCCGGCAGCTATCGGGGCCCCATGCTTTGCGGTCGGCCCGGGGCGGCGCTTCAGCGCTTCGATTCCCGGGGCCCCTGTCGATCACACCTTGATCCGATGTCGAAAAAATACGCAGGCAAAATAATGCGGTCATAGCGCAAATCGGCAAACCGGCGGCGGCCGCACTGCCCGCCGCCGGTGTGCCGTCACGCAATCACGCCGTCACGCGAACGGCACGGCCTCGAAGCCCGCCGCGAGCGCGTCGACGATCCGGTCGAGCTGCTCGCGCTGGATCACGAGCGGCGGCGACAGGATGATCTTCGTGCCGACCGGACGCACCAGCACGCCGTTCTCGCGCGCGACTTCCGCGACCGCGTTCGCGTAGCCGGACAGCGGGTCGATCGGCTCGCGCGTGTCCTTGTTCGCGACGAGGTCGAGCGCGAGCATCAGCCCCTTGCCGCGCACCTCGCCGACCGCCGCGAAGCGTTCCGCGAACGGCTGCAGCGCTTCGAGCAGATACGCGCCCTGCTTCGCCGCATTCGCCGGCAGGTCTTCCTTCACGACGATGTCGAGGCTCGCGATCGCGGCCGCGCACGCGACTGGGTGGCCCGCATACGTGTAGCCGTGCATGATCGCGCCGCCGAAATCGGCGTTCGCGGCGAACGCATCCTCGATCCGCGCGTTCACGACCGTCGCGCCGAGCGGCACGTAGCCCGACGAGATCCCCTTCGCGAGACACATGATGTCCGGGCGCACGCCCCAGCCGCGGCTGCCGAACATGCTGCCGCTGCGGCCGAAGCCCGTCACCACTTCATCGGCGATCAGCAGGACGCCGTAGCGGTCGCACACCTCGCGCACGAGCGGCCAGTAGTTGGCCGGCGGCACGATCACGCCGCCCGCGCCCTGGATCGGCTCCGCGATGAATGCGGCCACCGTGTCCGGGCTCTGGAACTGGATCTCGCGCTCCAGCATTTCCGCGCAGATCCGGCCAAGTTCTTCGGGGTCCTGCGTGAACGGGTTGCGGTACAGCCACGGCGTCTCGACGTGGAAGCAGCCCGGCAGGTTCGGCTCGTAGTTGCGGCGGAACACCGTGTTGCCGTTCACCGACGCGCCGCCGAAGTGCGTGCCGTGATAACCCTGCTTCAGCGAGATGAATTTCGTGCGGTCGGCCTGGCCGCGCACCTTCCAGTACTGGCGCGCGATCTTCAGCGCGGTCTCGATCGAATCGGAGCCGCCCGAGCTGTACAGCACGCGGCGCATCCCTTCCGGTTCGAGCAGGTCGATCACCTTCTTCGACAGCTCTTCCGCGCGCGGATGCGAGATCCCGTCGAACAGCTGGAAGTATTCGAGCTCGTCGAGCTGGCGCACGATCGCGTCCTTCACTTCCTGGCGGTTGTGGCCGACGTTCACGTTCCACAGGCCCGCGACGCCGTCGACGAGCTTGCGTCCCTCTTCGTCGAACACGTAGCAGCCGTCGCCGCGCACGATGCGGATCGGCTTGCGCTGCTTCATCTCGTTCGGGTGCAGCATCGGGTGCCAGAATTTTGCTTCGTTGTAGCTCATTGCAGTCTCCACTGTCGGATCGGTTGAACCTGGTTCGTCCGGGTTCGGGGTTCGAGGTTGATGCCGCGCGTCAGTGCGCGATGCAGACGGATTTGGTTTCGGTGAAGCCTTCGATCGCGTACTGGCCGAACTCCCGGCCGATGCCCGATTGCTTGTAGCCGCCGAACGGCATCGACGGATCGAGCGGGATATGGCAGTTCACCCACACGGTGCCGGCCTCGATCTGCGGCACGAGGTTCATCACGCGCTTCAGGTCGTTGCTCCAGATGCTCGCGGCGAGGCCGTACGGCGACGCGTTCGCGAGACGCACCGCGTCGGCCGCGTCGTCGAACGGGACGACGACGATCACCGGGCCGAACACTTCGTCGCGCACGATCGCGCTGTCGGGATGCGGATCGGCGATCACGGCCGGCTTCACGTAGTAGCCGGGCAGGTCGTCGGCCGGCGTGCCGCCCGCGAGGAACGTCAGGCCCGCGCGGCGCGCGCCCTCGATGTGCTGGACGACCTTGTCGCGATGGTGCGCGGAGACCAGCGGGTTGATCTGCGCGGTCGTGTCGAGGCCCGCGCCGAGCTTCATCGACTGCGCAACGCCTGCGAGGCCGTCGGCAAGCTGCGCGAACTTGCTGCGGTGCACATAGATGCGCGACGCGGCCGCGCACACCTGCCCCTGGTTGAAGAACGCGCCGGCGGCGACGCCGTCGAGCGCCTGCGCGACGTCGATGTCGTCGAGCATCACGATCGGGTTCTTGCCGCCGAGCTCGAGCGAGAAGCGCGTCATGTTCTGCACGGCCGCCGCGCCGACCAGCTTGCCGGTCGCGGTCGAGCCCGTGAACGAGATCTTCGCGATCGACGGGTGGCTCGCGAGCGCGGCGCCGCACACGCGGCCGCCGGTGACGACGTTGAACACGCCGGGCGGCACGCCGGCCTCGCGTGCGAGCTCGGCCAGGCGCAGCGCGGTGAGCGGCGTTTCCGGCGACGGCTTCAGCACGATCGTGCAGCCGGCCGCGAGCGCGGGGATCAGCTTCCACACCGCGATCATCAGCGGGAAATTCCACGGCACGATCGCCGCGACCACGCCGACCGGCTCCTTGCGCGTATAGGCCGTATAACGCGCGCCGGGCGGGAACGGGATCGACACGTCGAGCGTCTGGCCGGTGATCTTGGTCGCCCAGCCGGCCATGTAGCGCACGTATTCGACGCTCGCGCCGACCTCGATCGCGCGCGACACGTGAATCGACTTGCCCTGGTTCAGCGTTTCGAGCTGCGCGAGCGTTTCGGCGTCGGCCTCGATCAAGTCGGCGAGTTTCAGCAGGATGCGTTCGCGGTCGGCCGGGCGCAGGCCGCTCCACACGCGGGTGTCGAACGCGTGCTTCGCGCTGGCGACCGCGCGGTCGACGTCGCGTTCGTCGGCGTCCGCGACCGTCGCGAGCCGCTCGCCCGTCGCGGGGTCGTACACGTCGAGTCGCGCGGCCGCGTGGGCGGGCTGCATTTCGCCGTCGATGAAGAGGCCGAAATCGCGCGCAACGAAAGTGCGCACGGTGTCGCTGACGGCGACGAAGTTCGTGGTGCTCATGGGCGTCTCGAGGATTGTCGTGGCTGGACCGCGTGCGTGTGAGGCACGCGGGCGTCGGATCACTGTATCGACGAGGGTTCACGCAAGGTGAGCGCAAATTGGCAGCGCGTGGGGAGAAGGCGGCGGGGTCGAACCGCGCGGGAGGTCAGGCGGGGCGAGGCGAGGCGAAAAGCCGGTACGGGAACGAACTGGACGGCTAGTTTCTGAAACCGTGCGCCATCGACGCCAGGAAAGCGTATGCCTGGTAATCCAGCCAGTAAATGCCGAGCGCAAGCGGGATCAGGAAATACAGCGAGTCGTAAGTCCCGCTTCGCACGGTTCTGATGATGAAAATCGGTAGCGCAATGCTCAAGGCAATGACCACCAGCGAAGCTGGCAATGATTGCGACGTCCATGTTCCCGGCCCTTTGATTTTTATCGAAACGGCGATCGCGAAGGTTCGAAGTCCGGGCCGCAATTATCCGATGAATTTATCCGATGAATTACAGGAACAGCGCCCCCACCAGTTCGGTGCGGTTCGACACGCCGAGCTTGCGGTACATGCGCATCAGGTGCGTCTTGACGGTCGGCTGGCCGAGCGCGAGATCGCGCGCGATCTCCTTGTTCGAGCGGCCGTCGCGCACGAGGCGCGCGATCTGCTCCTCGCGGTAGGTCAGCCGCTCCTCGCAGCCGATCCGGTGGATCCCGCTCCGCACGCGCAGCAGCGGGCTCAGCGCGGCTTCGGCTAGCGGCTGCAGCCGCGCGAGCGCATCGATCTCGCCGGGTGCGAACCGCCCGGTCGTGGCGGCATCGGCCACGCCGCCGCGCGTTTCGCCCGCCCCGAAGCGCAGCAGCGAGAACGCGCCGACCGTCCGGCCCGCGTCGCGCAGCCAGATCTCGACGACGTCGGCCACGTCGTGCCGCCGCAGGAAACGGGTCCAGTACGCGGACGCGTCGCGTCTTTCGTCAGGCAATTGCGACGCGAGCGTGACGACCGCGCGTTCGCCCGCAGCGCAACGCGACGGATGCAGCGGATCGAGCATCCGGTAGCGCGCGACATAGGTGCGATGCATCGATTCCGGCATCCCGAACAGCTCGAAATCAGCCGGTTCGCCGCTCTGGTCGAGCCGGTAGAACACGATCGCGGACGGGCTCGCGAACGCGTCGAACGCATCCACGCACGCGCGCAGCGCGCGTGGCCAGTCGTCGGAGGCCGGATCGGCGGGAACGGTCGGGAGCGGCATGGTGGAATCGGCTGGCGGCGCGAACGTATCGGAAATCGAAGTTCGGGCCAGCCTATCGGCGCCGAAAAGCGCCGGTGAGCACAAATCGGCAAATCGTCGCGGTTTGGCGGCGGAGGCTGGTGTCGCTGGTGTCGCTGGTGTCGCTGGTGTCGCTGGTGTCGCTGGTGTCGCTGGTGTCGCCGGTGTCGCCGGTGTCGCCGGTGTCGCCGGTGTCGCCGGTGTCGCCGGTATCGCCGGTATCGCCGGTATCGCCGGTATCGCCGGTATCGCCGGTATCGCCGGTATCGCCGGTATCGCCGGTATCGCCGATGTGGCTGATGCGACCGATGCACCCCGTGCAACCGGGACGATAAAGGCGCGCGACGACGCGCGCCGCGTGTCAGCGCGCGTTCGACGCGAAC
The DNA here is from genome assembly GCF_000466765.1 of Burkholderia sp. AU4i. Lineage (NCBI taxonomy): Bacteria > Pseudomonadati > Pseudomonadota > Betaproteobacteria > Burkholderiales > Burkholderiaceae > Burkholderia > Burkholderia sp. AU4i. The sequence continues at coordinate 38,165 of NZ_ASSI01000246.1, forward strand.
GTGTCGCAGGCGCTCAGTTCGCCCGATTCCATCCCGCGCCGCAGCCAGTACACGCGCTGGTCGCTGGTGCCGTGCGTGAAGCTCTCCGGCACCACGTAACCCTGCCCTTGCTGCTGCAGCCGGTCGTCGCCGATCGCGGCGGCCGCCTTCAGCCCCTGCTCGAAATCGCCGGGTTCCATCAGCCGCTGGTTCGCGCGCTGCGCATTGTTCGCCCATACGCCGGCAAAGCAGTCGGCCTGAAGCTCCATCCGTACCGACAGCGCGTTCGAGTGCGCCTGGCTCGCCCGCCGGCGTGCGGCGTCGACCTTGTCGGAAATGCCGAGCAGGTTCTGCACGTGATGGCCGACTTCGTGCGCGACCACGTAAGCCTGCGCGAAATCGCCGCCCGCGCCGAAACGCTGGCGCAGCTCGTCGTAGAAACCGAGATCGATATACACCTTGCGGTCGGCCGGGCAATAAAACGGCCCCATCGCCGTCTGGCCCGTGCCGCATGCGGTCGGGGTCGAGTTCGTGAACATCACGAGCGTCGGCGGCTGGTATTGCGCATGGAGCTGGGTATTGAACACACCCGTCCACGTGCGCTCGATGTTGCCGAGCACCTTGCGCGTGAACACCGCGCCCGGATCGTTCGCCGGCACGCCCTGCCGCTGCGTGGGCGCGGGCTGCGCCTGCTGCTGGCGGCCCTGCAACGCCGATGCGCCTTCGAGCACCACGCGCGGGTCGATCCCGAAGAAATACGACGCGGCGAACGCGATCACGATCGTGCCGATGCCGATCGTCGCGCCCCGCCCGCCGCCGAACCCGCCGGCACCACGGCGATCCTCGACGTTCGTGCTTTCCCTTTCGTCGTCCAGCCTCATAACCGGCCCTCCCTGTTCCTGTCGATGGCCCGCGCGCAGGCGCGCAACCGGGCGATATGTTGTGTTGTCGCGGCACGATCGTTCGGCAGAGGCCACGCCTGCGTGCCGGGATCGCCAGCCCGCCGCTCCGCTCGCACGACGGAATCGGCCGGCCGACGCACCGCGCGTCGATACGCGGCTCGCCCGCGCTATTCTGCCGGGCTTTCGTGACTTATCGCAAAAAATGGGGAGGATAGTGCGATTCGGCGCCGGACATCGTCAGCCTTTGCAAAATGGCCAGCGCACGCCCCGGATGCCGCCCGCGTTCATCCTTTCGGCTGATACCGGCGCTAGCCGGCCCCGCCTAAAGTGACCGGAAACCACCCCTTTCCGGAGCACGACATGACACACCCGCCCCCCCGCACGATCGCAATCACAGGCGCCGGCACCGGCATCGGCGCCGCGTGCGCGCGCCGCTTCGCACGCGGCGGCGACCGCGTCGTGCTGATCGGGCGGCGCCAGGCTCCGCTCGACGCGCTGGCCGCCGAAACGGGCGGCCTCGCGCTTGCCGGCGATGCCGCGAGCGCCACCGACTGGGCCCGCTTCCTGCCGCGCATCGCCGAACGCGTCGGCCGCGTCGACGCGCTCGTCGCATGCGCGGGCGGCCACGGGCTCGGCCGCGCGGACGAAACCGACGACGCGCAGTGGCGCGACGCGATGCACGCGAACCTCGACACCGCGTTCGTCAGCGCGCGCGCGTGCCTGCCCGACCTGATCGCGCAGCGCGGCAGCATCGTGCTGGTCGCGTCGATCGCCGC
>NZ_ASSI01000247.1:0-26254 GCF_000466765.1 Burkholderia sp. AU4i
ACGGCTACTTCGAGGAAACCAAGCTGCGCGGCATCCACATCGGCCAGCCGGTCGACATCATCGTGATGGGTGAGCCGCATACGCTGCGCGGCCACGTGCAGAGCATCGTCGCCGCGATCGAGGATCGCGACCGCACGCAGGGTGCGAACCTGCTGCCGAACGTGAACCCGGCATTCAGCTGGGTGCGGCTCGCGCAACGCGTGCCGGTGCGCGTCGTGCTCGACGAAGTGCCCGACGATTTCCGCATGATCGCGGGCCGCACCGCGACCGTCTCGATGCGCGAGGCCGACACGCGTCGCAACGACAACGTGAAACCTGCAGGCGCCGGCACGGCGTCGGCCGTCGCGCCGGGTTCGACGGCTTCCGCCGCGGCCGCCGGCGCAGCAGGAGCATCGCAATGAAGCGGCATGGTCTGCGCCTCGCCGCGACGCTCGCACCGCTTGCGCTGGCACTCGGCGCGTGCAAGTCCGTCGGCCCCGATTACACGCTGCCGCAGCAGGCGTACGTGAATGCGCCGCTCGCGAACCACGCGCTCGACGACGCGAACGGCACGCTCGTGTCGCGCGACGCCGTGCCCGGCAACTGGTGGCAGCTCTACGACGATCCCGTGCTCAACGCGCTCGTGCGCGATGCACTGAAGTCGAACACCGACCTGCGCGTCGCCGCGGCCAACCTCGCGCGCTCGCGCGCAGCGCTGGAAGTCGCGAGCCAGCAAGGCGGCTTCTCGGGCGGCGCGGAAGCCGCCGTGCAGCGCGCGCAGGAATCGGCCGAGCAATATCTGCTCGAGAACAAGCTGCCGGTCGTCAACGAAGGCGCGGTCGGCATCAATGTGTCGTACGAGATCGACCTCTTCGGCAAGCTGCGGCGCGGTGTCGAAGCCGCGCGCGCGGACAGCGAGGCCGTCAGGGCCGCCGGCGACCTGGCGCGCATCACGGTCGTCGCCGACGTCGTGCGCGCGTACGTCGAATCGTGCTCGGCCGGCGACGAGCTGGCCATCGCGAAGCAGTCGCTCGCGCTGCAGAAGCAGCGCGTCGCGCTGTCGCAGCGGCTGCGCGATGCCGGGCGCGGCAACCAGACCGACGTGACGCGCGGCGTGACGCAGGTGCGCACCCTCGCCGCCGACATCCCGCGCTTCGAAGGCCGCCGCAAGGTCGCGCAATACCAGCTCGCCGCGCTGCTCGCGCGCTCGCCGGCCGACCTGCCGAAGGCCGTCGCCGAATGCGAGCGCCTGCCGAAGCTGCGCCAGCCGATTCCGATCGGCGACGGCGCCGCGCTGCTGCGCCGCCGCCCGGACGTGCGCGAAGCCGAGCGGCAACTCGCCGCCGCGACCGCGCGCATCGGGGTGGCGACCGCCGCGCTGTACCCGTCGATCAGCATCGGTGCGTCGGCCGGCTCGGTCGGTGTCGCCGCCGACCTGTTCTCGTCCAACACGAATCGCTGGTCGTTCGGCCCGCTGATCAGCTGGTCGTTCCCCGTCAACGGCCAGCGTGCGCGAGTGCGCGAAGCCGAAGCCGCGACGGGCGGCGCGCTCGCGCACTTCGACGGTGTCGTGCTGAACGCGCTGCGCGAGACGCAGTCGAGCCTCGCAACCTACGCGGCCGACGTGCAGCGCACGGAAGCGCTGCGCACGGCTTATGAATCGGCACGCAGTTCCGCCGACGAAACGCATCGTCTCTATATGGCCGGCCGCGAGTCGTTCATCTCCGACCTCGACGCGACGCGCACGCTGACGAGCGTGCAGGCGCAGGTGGCGGCAGCCGAAGGCCAGGTCGCGGCCGACCAGGTGCGGCTTTTCCTCGCGCTCGGCGGCGGATGGGATGACGATGCGGCATCCGCATCCGACGCGTCGAAACAGATATCGAAACAGACGCCGAAGCCGGCACCCGCAAGCGGTGCATCGGCGGCCTCGGCCGCCGTGACCGCAGCCGAGTAACCTGCCGGTGAAGAACGGGAAGCGCGCTTGCCGCGCTACGCACGCCATCCGCTGATCGACTTGCCGGGTGACGCGCGCGCGGCCAGCCTGGGCTCGCCGGAAGCGTCCGACGAATGGCACCCCGGGCAGCCGCGCGACCGTGCGCAACCGGAATGCCGGGCATCGCAAACCCGAGCCGCAATGGGCCGGCATTGAAGGTAAACTCGTCCGCGCTTTTCCTGTCTTTTACTCGCCGCCCGCCGGGCGGTTCATTTTCCGGAGATCCATCATGCGAACCAGCGCCCGCAACCATTTCGCCGGCCAGGTCAGCGCCGTCAAGGCCGGTGCCGTCAACGACGAAATCACGCTCCGGACGCAGGACGGCCTCGACATCGTCGCCGTGATCACCCACGGCAGCGCGGCTTCGCTGGGCCTCGCGGCCGGCTCGAAGGCGTTCGCACTCGTGAAGGCGTCTTCGGTCATCGTGATGGTCGACGTCGACAGCAGCAAGGTATCGGCCCGCAACTGCGTCGCAGGCACCGTATCGTCGGTCACGAAAGGCGCGGTCAATTCGGAAGTCGTGGTCAAGGCCGCGGGCGGCGCCGAGATCGTCGCGATCGTCACCAACGACAGCGTCGATCGCCTCGGCCTCGCGAGCGGCACGGCTGCGTCCGCGATCTTCAAGGCATCGAGCGTGATCGTCGGCGTCGAGTGAACGCGTGACGATCGTGATGGCGATGGCGATCCGTTCGGCACCGCGCATTCGTGCGGATCATGCGGATCGCACCGTGCGGCTGTTGCGCCGATGCCTACGATGACCGCCGCGTTCGATGACGCTCGACAACGGGCGCTGCAATCGCTGCTGTCCGCAGCCGCAAACGCCGACACGCCCGACGCACGCCTGTTCGGCACGCTCGTCGCGGCACGTGCGCGCCGCGACGAACTCGGGCTGCTCGGCCTGTCTCATCCGCAACTGGCCGCCGTGCTGGCGCGGCAGTTTCCGCGCCTGCCTGCGGCCGACGCCGCGGCGCTCGTGCCGACGGCCGCGATAGCACTGCTGCCATCCACTCACGCCGCGTTCGTCGCGACGCTGCACGCGCGGCTGATGGACGACGCGAATCCCGCCGTCGACCGCGACGACGCCAGTTGTCTCGCGTCGATCATCGCGCACGCCTGCCTGCGCCCCGATCATCTGTGGCGCGATCTCGGGCTCGACGGGCGCGACGCGGTATCCGCGATGCTCGATCGCTATTTCCCCGCGCTTGCCGCACGCAACGTCACTCACCTGCGCTGGAAAAAATTTCTCGCGCAGCAAGTGGCCGCATCGCTCGATGTGGCGTCCGGCCCCGCGCCAGGGTGCCCGGGCTGCGAGGATTTCGGCGTCTGCTTTCCTCAAGCGCGATAGTCGCCACCTTAGCCCGTGCTGCCGATTCGATTCGTCGCATCGCCATCCGAAGCATCCGCGTTGGCCGGCGTTGCGGCCGCCCAGCCTGCCATCGTGCGGCTTCGAAGCCGCCTCTCGCTTCTACGCAAAACCGGGGTTCGCTGAAACCTGCCACGACCGCGGCTCGCGGCTGGATGCACATCGAGCGCCGCGCCCCGTTGCCGGAATTCCATCCGTACCGCAAATCCAATGCGGCGACGAGTTGGTTCAGTCGCCGCTTCCGGCTCGCGAACTTCCGCACGCTTTTCGACGACGTGCCAGCAGCGGGCATTCCCGAACAAACGACCGGTTGACCGCACGTGCACCGGCCCAAGCGCGAAGCCTGACGCGGCAGGGTTGACGCACCGATCGATCCGGACAGATTGCCGCCCCGGTCGATCCAGAGCGAACGCCCGGCTCGCCCCCGTTGTTGCGACCGCGCCCCGGCGGCACTGTCAACGGATGCGAGCGCGATGCAGTGCACGCCCCATAAACGGTTACCTTACGCGCCGCGTCGTTCGACGTTCGTGGCGCGGTCAATGCCGGTGCCGGTGATGAATGTCCGGAAAATGCGCATGGCTGTGCGTGATCGGCAGATGCACGTGCGGATGCGTGTGCGGTTCGTTGCCGTCATACGTAAAGTCGTGCGCATGCTGGTGATGTTCGTCGTGCCGATGGCGGTGCGTGTGCTCGAGCCGCTCGTGCGTATGCGTGTGTTCATGCCGCTCGCGAACGTGCAGCCAGATACCGAGCGCCATCAGCGCGGCAGCGATCCAGAACGTCGCGGGCGGCAGCGCGGGCCAGATCAGCAGCGACAGCACGACGCCGAACAACGGCGCGACCGAGAAATACGCGCCCGTGCGCGCGCTACCGAGATGACGCAGCGCGACGACGAACAGCACGAGGCTGATCCCGTAGCCGCCGAGCCCCGTCAGCATCGCGGCGGCCGTGACCGGGAGAGCCGGCAGCGTCGCGCCGGTCGCCAGCGCGATGCCGATGTTCACGGGCCCTGCAATCAGCCCCTTCACGCACGCGATGACCATCGCATCGTTCGCGGCCACCTTGCGGGTCAGGTTGTTGTCGATCGCCCAGCACAGGCATGCGCCGACGATCAGCAACCCGCCGACCGGCACACCGGCCCGGCCTGGCGTCCACGACAGCAGCGTGCCGCCGGCGACGATCGCGACCATCCCGAGGAACACCTGCGTATCCACGTTCTCGCGAAACACCACCCATGCGATGACGGCCGTCAGCACGCCTTCGAGATTGAGCAGCAACGCGCTCGTCGCCGCCGGCGTGCTCGATAGCCCGAGCATCAGCAAGGCCGGGCCGGCCACCCCGCCCGCCGCGATCGCGCCGGTCAGCCACGGCAGGTCGGCGCGTTGCAGCGGCGCGGCGTCTGAGGCCGGTGCGTGACGGTTGTGCAGGCGGCGAAGCAGGATACCGATACCGAGCCCGACGCCGCTGCCGAGATAGAACAGGCCGGCGACCATGAACGGCGACATCGCGCCGATCAGCGCCTTGGCAAGCGGTGTCGCGGCGCCGAACAGCGCGGCAGCGGTGAGCGCGACGAGAATCGCGGAATGTCTCGAGTGCATGATCCGGACGGGATTGACGTTGAATGGTGCCGGTAGCGGCTTCGGGTTGTGTCGCGGTTGGCGTTCAGTACCTTTCTGGATGCAAGCTGCATCGTACCGGTCAACTTGCGCACGCACTGACGTGCCCCGGCGAGATTATCGCGCGTCAACGTGTCAGGACGAACGGGCGCGAACGCTCGCATGCCGTGTCGATGCTTCCGGCATTGCGAAATTTCAGGAAACCGAATTAACTGAATGACTCGTCGTCGCGTTCAGGACATGCGTACCGTCCACGCGCAAACGACACGGTCGGGATATCGCGCATGCAGCACCGATTGACGAACTTTCTTCGTCCGGTCGCAGGGTCTGTTCGAGGCGGGATAGATAAGGACCCGGCGCGTCAGGCGCCGGTGGGAGGAGTCCTGACCCGCCTCTGTCGAGGCAGGTCAGTCAGTCGTGTCGTTCGCCGCAGGCAATGTGCATGCGGGTCAGCGCCGCGCGGCATGCAGCCGCGCGCTGCCGGTTACTCGTTTCCAGCCGTTTGCTGCTCGACCTGCGGCACGGCGTCGGCTTGCGCTTCCACGTTCGCCGGTTGCGGCTCGGCGGCCGCCTCGGCCTGCTGCTCGGCTTTCGGCTGCTGCTGCGCGCCCTTGGCCGATTGCGCCGCGCCCTTGCCGGGGCGGCGAGCCTTCAGCCGGCGCGCCCGCGCTGCGTCGTCATGCGTGACGCGTCCTGCTTCGTTGCCCTGCAGGTCGACCCGCACGGCATCTTCGACGAGGCACGACCAGTAGCGGTTGCCGCGGCACCACGTCGACATCGCTTCACGCAGTTCGGCTTCGTTGAGCCCGACGGCCTGTGCTTCGCGCGCGAGGTCGTCCCAGATGCCGACCTTGAGCGGCACTTTGGGGGCCGGATTCTTCGGGAATGCACGCGGAAACTTACGCTGCAGTTTGCCGATCGCAACGATGACCGGATCGACCGGCGCCGACGGCTTCGCCGATGCAGGCTTCGCGCGATGCGGTGCTTTGCCGCCGGCCGCAGCCGGTTTGGCGCCACGCTGCGGCTGGTCGCCGGACTTCGGCTTCGCGCCGGTGTCCGCCGGCGCTGCCGGCCGCTTCGCGTTGCGCTCCTGCTTGGCCTTCGCTGCGAGCTGCGCCCGCAATTCGGCAAGTTGTTCAAAACCCATAAATTCAATCCACCAGGAATATAAGGTGTGGTTCGTGCGGTCACACCGCGCGGCGCACCCGCTTCGCCGCCATGCGTGCGACCCGTCTGCCGCCGAGGCGGAACACTACAGGGCCGCATCGCGCACGCCACTCTGTTTTCAGGCACCCGGCCACGATGCCGGACAAGGCAGGAGTGGAAGTATACCGGTACGCGCGACGGCCGGTTGACTCACTGGTCTTCATTGGCCCGATTCGGGGCACCGGAAATGCATCCGGACGGTCGTGTTGCGCATTATATGGATACGCCTCAGGAAGTCACGTCGTTCACCCTCGTCGGCGGAAATCGGGGCCATCTTGCGCGCCGAGATTGCCTCGCCGGCGGCACTGGCCGACGCCCCATGCGAGGTATGCCGCCTTCGGGCGCAGCCCCCCGATCGTGCCGCATCGATGCGCCGCGAATCTCGGTCGCCATTCGCGATCCCGGGCGGCGCCGTCGGTAACGTGTGAATCGACGATTGCGCCAATGTGAAGCGCCCGCCGACGGGGCGGCGTCTGTCGCGACATGCGAATGCCTCCGTCGATCGCATCGATACCCCTACTCGAATCGTTGCGTCCGCATCGATCCCGTCGCGCACGAAGATGCCGAAAAGTGCGTAGTATGGCCGGATCGATGTCGGCAGCGGTAACCCTCGGCCCCTTTCGCTGCGCACCGGGCCGGCTGTCGACATTTCGCTTGCCGGCGAAAAGAACCGGTTGCACGAAACGGAGCAGATACATGGTTCCCCCACACGACATCCCGCACGACGGCATCACGCGCGAGGAAATACACCACCGGCAGATCGACATGCGCGGCTATCGGCGCAGCGACGGCCGGTTCGAAGTAACAGCCTGCCTCGCGGATCGCAAGACTTTCGATTTCACACCGCCAGGCGGCACCCGGACGGTCGCTGCGCTGTCGCCGATCCACGACCTCGGCGTGACACTGGTCTTCGACGCCGACATGATCGTCCGCGCCGTATCAACGTTCCTCCGGTCGCATCCGTATGCGCAGTGTCCGGGTGGCGGCGATTCGCTGCAGGCGCTCGTCGGACTGACTATCGGCGCCGGCTGGAACAGCGAGGTTCGCAAGCGCCTGCCGTCCTGCGATACGTGTACGCACCTGAAGGAATTGCTCGGCCCGATCGCCACCACGGCCTATCAGACGATGGTCGGCATGCGGAAGTCATCGCTCGAGGAGCGCGACAGCGACGGAAAGCCGCTCAAGATCGACAGTTGCCATGCATATGGCGCATCGCGCGATCTGGTGAAACGTCTTTGGCCCGAATACCACCGGCCTTCGACGCCGGCAAAAGGCAACTGAGCGCCAGGCAGTCGCGCCAGTCCAGTGCCCGCACCGCAGGATCGGTACCGCACCGGTGTGCACGTGTCATGTACACGAACGTACTTCGTTCCGGCCTCACGCCGACCGGCCGGCGCTGTCGGCGGCCCGGGTGATCAGAAAACGCCCAGTGCAAGTCCCGCTGCAAGACCGGCGCCCAATTCGGCGCAGCGCGCGAGATCGTCGCCGTCGATCGTCTTGGCCGCGAGGATGCGTTCCGGCGTCTGCGCGTGCGTACAGACGATCAGGCCCGGCGCCACGTTCTTCAACCGCCAGCCTGTCGCGATCCGGTCGATCTGGCGCAAGGCGTTCTGTCCATCGCTTCCCGCGCAGATCATCACCGCATACGGGCGGCCGTTCACGCGATCGAGCGCCGCGTAGTAGCAGCGGTCGAAGAAGTCCTTCATCAGCCCGGACATCGCCGCGAGATTCTCAGGTGTCGCAAACAGATAGGCATCGGCGTCCAGCACATCGTCTGCGCTCGTCGCGTTCGCGCGCTGCAGCCTGACGTCGACGCCGGATTGCTCGCGCGCCGCGCCGGCAGCCGCTTCGGCCATCTGTTGCGTGCCTCCGGTCATCGTGTGATAGACGATCAACAGGGTCTTCATGCGTCGTCACTCGCGTTCGGCTTCAGGTAAGCCGGCGGCATCGCCGGGTTCTGCTGGATGGCCAGCGATCATATGAGGCGGTTCCGCATCCGTGGATCTGCCGGTTTACCGACGCATCGGGCCAGGGCGCGCGTCGAACATGCGCACTGTGCCGGCCTCGCTTTGCGCATGATCGACCGGATGCACGATCAGTCTGCTGCGGCGCGTGATGCGTCGGGGTCTTCCGGTCGCGCGTAGTACGCGAGAAACATGTCTGCGGCGGATTCCGCGACTTTTTGTTGCTCCGGCGCCGCGAGTGGCGGCTGGCCCATCGTGATCTGCGGCCAGAACGCGAATGCCTTCACGACACCGTGCAGCTGATGCGCGGCAAACACCGGATCGGTGACCGACAGGCGTCCGGCCGCTGCGGCCGTTCGCACCCAGACCGTCATGTCTTCCTCGCGCTCGCCGAGACGCTCGACCATGTCGCGCGCGCGTTCCGGCGAATGGATGGCCGCACCGATCGCGACACGTGCGAGCGCGAGAAATGCCTCGTCGCCGAGCAGGCGCATTTTGCGCTCCAGCAACGCGAGCAATTGCTCACGCAGCGGCACGTCGGAACGATAGGTTGGCGAACTGCCGGTTCGGGTCGCATCCCACAATTTTTGCAGGATCGCGGCGAACAGCGTTTCCTTGCCCGGAAAGTGGTTGTAGACCGTGCGTTTCGACACGTCCGCGCGCGCGGCGATTCGATCCATGCTGGTCGCGTCGTAACCCGACGCGAGAAATTCCTCGATGGCCGCGTCGACGATGGCCGCGCGCTTTCGATCGGTCAGGCGCTGAGGGGGAGTGCTGGTATCCATTCGGAAATTTTACACCGCGTAGTTTACTTATCCCAAAAATAAACTACACTGTTTAGTGTACTTTATTCTCCGGACGAACCCACATGGCATCGCCTCTCGTTTTGATTCATCGCATTCTGGGTCTTGCGGCCGCCCGACGCGGCCGCGTGCTGTCTGGCGGCTCGCCGCAGCACAATGGCGAGCGCTTCAGCAATGTCGCGCCCCGGCCGGCCGAGGGGTTGGGCAAGACACTCGGCATCGCGTGGAACATGCTGTTCAACAAGCCGCGCCATACCGTGCCCGCAGGGGTGTTGCCCGTCGATTCGCTGACCCGCGCGGAACTCGACGCGGCCCCCGATCGCAGCCTGTACCGGCTCGGCCATTCTACGTTGCTGCTCAAGCTGCGCGGCGAATTCTGGCTGACCGATCCCGTCTTTGCCGAGCGCGCGTCGCCGTTTCGTCGCGTCGGCCCGAAGCGTTTTCATGCGCCTCCGATCGCACTCGAAGATCTTCCGCCGCTGCGCGGCGTGATCCTGTCGCACGATCACTACGATCACCTCGATCGCGACACGGTGCTCGCGCTCGCGGCCACCACCGGTGTGTTCGTGACAACGCTGGGTGTCGGCGACCGCCTGATCGAGTGGGGAATCGACGCGAAGAAAGTCCGTCAGCTCGACTGGTGGCAGAGTGTCGACGAGGCCGGCTTGACGCTGACCGCCACGCCTGCCCAGCATTTTTCCGGGCGCAGCCTGTTCGATGGCAACAGCACGCTGTGGGCATCCTGGGTCATCGTCGACGACGACTTGCGCGTGTTCTTCAGCGGCGACACGGGCTACTTCGATGGTTTCCGGACGATCGGCGAGCGCCTCGGGCCGTTCGACGTCACGCTGATCGAAACAGGCGCATACGATGCGCAATGGCCGTACGTCCACATGCAGCCGGAAGAAACCGTGCAGGCCCACATCGATTTGCGCGGTCGCTGGCTGGTCCCGATCCACAACGGCACGTTCGATCTCGCGATGCACCGCTGGCAGGAACCGTTCGAGCGCGTCACGGCGCTGGCGATCGTGCGTGGCGTCGAATTGTCGACGCCCAGGATGGGCGAGCGCCTCGCTCTGGCCGAGCCGCATCGCGGCGAGCGGTGGTGGCGCACGGTGGACGAGCGCGTGCCATCCGTTGCCACGAAATCGCGCCGCTGGCCGCTTTGCGCGTCGCAAGCGACGAAGTAGGCCCACCGGACGTTGCGCATTTTCCCGGGAGCGCGGCAATGCCGCGCCTCCGGGAAGTTCGTTTCCGGCGTACCTGCATGTCGATGGGCCCGCCTGTAGACCCGATTACCCGAGTAGAGAAGTCATGCATCCGGCACCTGCCCAATACTCCCCCGGCCAACAGGTCGACACCGCCCCCCTCGCTGCATTCAATCGCGTCCCTCCCCAATCGCCCCGCCAGAGCCGGGAGAGCGACCTGCGGCTGACACTCGCAGAGCGCGTCGCGAGGTGGACGGATGGAGTCGACCAACTCACCACGGCCATTCCGAACCTGAGCCTCCATCGAAGGGAAACACCGACGCAGCCGATGGGCTGCATGGTCGAGCCAAGCTTCGGGCTCGTCGTCCAAGGCACGAAGCGGATCATTCAGAGCGGCGATGTGTATCTATGCGATGCCAACCGTTTTCTGATCACGTCGCTCGACTTGCCTGGTTCAACGCAGGTCATCGAGGCCAGCCGAGAAACGCCGTTTCTCGGGATCGGGCTCAAGCTTGATTTTCGCGTCATGGCCGAACTGATGGCGCAGGTCGCACCGGATCACGAGGATGCCCCCGCAGGTCGCGGCCTCGTCGTCGGCGATATGACCGAACCGCTCTACGACGCAGTCAACCGGTTGCTGGCGTTGCTCGATGATCCCAACGCCATTGCAGTTCTCGCTCCGTACGTCGAGCGGGAAATCTACTACCGGCTGCTCGCGAGCGACCAGGGCGGCCGCCTGCGTCAGATTGCATCCGCCGGCAGTCAGGGCAACCGCGTGTCGCGGGCGATCCAGTGGTTGCGAACCCATTACGACGAGTCGCTGCGAGTCGACGATCTGGCGACGCAGGTTCAGATGAGCAGTTCGACTTTCCATCACCACTTCCGCCAGCTCACTGGCATGAGTCCGCTGCAGTATCAGAAATGGATACGACTCAACGAAGCACGTCGGCTGATGCTGTCCGAGCGACTCGACGCCACGTCGGCATCGTTCCGGGTTGGATATGCGAGCCCGACCCAGTTCAACCGCGAATACAGTCGGTTGTTCGGTAATTCACCGAGAAGAGATATCGATAACCTGCGCAGCGGAACGGATGTTGTTCCGTCGGTGGCGGCAACTTACTGATCGCCGGAGTTGTACCGAAGATGCAGGATGCCGATTTTGGCGGTATCCGCGGAATGGTTGGATCGGTTTCACACCTGATCCGGACAAGTCACACGCTCGCAGCGGGACGCGCGCCTCTCGATTTCTTGCCGACTCAGGACTGATGGCTTGATGGCCGCCTGAGGACTTGCAATTTAGTATCGAGCGATGCGTGAGCTCCCCTCGGAGTCGGAAGTTTCGCCAACTTGCGATCAAAGCGCAGATACAAGCAGGTCGTCCCATGCCGTTCTCATGAGCCGGTGATGACTTCGTCCCCTCTTCAACGACCAGGTCCCTTGACGGTCTCCCCGGCGCTCTGCCACAAACTCTTTGGTGCCGGGATTCTCGCGTCACTCTGTCATCCAACGAGTTGAGCAACCAATGCGCGTTGTCACGTGACAACTCGCGCCGACTATTGGCGCGGACATCCGATCAGAGACTCGACAGCGTACCGTGGTGTATGCGATCCGCGGGAGTTCGATTTGTTTCAGATACCTGGCGGGACCACGGAAGTTTCAAAAACTACATAATACGTATTGATAAGTACAAATCTACGCATCTTTATACGATCTGCCGGACGCAGGGCACGAAATGACCATGCGCCCCCATTTAAACGCGCAATCTTGTCGATATTGCGTGAAACAACATGAAGAATATTGCGCAACCTCTTGCTGGATAAGGATTTCCACGAGCATCGAATTTCTTGAAATTGTTTCACGATCTGGCCCGTTTGAGCTATCGCGCGACCTTCAATCGCGGAGTTTGCCGCAAATCGACGCTTGGCACGCACGACCGTCGCGTGAAGGCTGAGACTGCGTTGGCTGGAACGGGGGTAGGCACGACAGAGCGTCGCCCTACCCTGCTGGCTAACGTTCGATGAAGATGCAACTGAGCGGTCCAGTTAAATGGGGCCATATCATAGACGCTTATGATGTGCACTCGGCTTGCTGTCCCCGTGAGGAGCTCCATCGTTTTGCAGGGGGTATGAATGCGGATGGCCCGCCACGATGGGGGCGGAATCTGCGATCAATCGATGCTTCAAACTCTTCGATACAGTGTGTGCCGCCCGACGCGCAGGCCAGCGTGCCACTCAACGCACACGCGCCTCAAACAACACTCCAGTTGTCACGTGACAACCCAGCAAACAACCGCCCCGGAGAATCTCTTCGCGACGAGCCAAAGGCGACAAACCTCTCCTTTACCGATCTATCTGTTCATTCTCAGCGGAGTTCGATCGCAACGGGGCTGAAAATCGACGCAGAGCGGTCGTCACCGTCCGCTCTTGAGGCGATTGTCACGTGACAACTCACCTCGGCTGCGAGGTAGTCGCGCGAAACCAGCGATCGAACGTTGAAATAACTTCGCCGAGATCGTCACCGCGATCTGACCAAAGACTCTTCGGTGTCGGAGTGCACCGGAAAGCACCAAATCTCTACGTCTTGTCACGTGACAACTGAGCTTCCCGACGACATTCTCCAAGCCGACCTACTGGAGTCACTGAGAGTTTTGCCAGAAATTTCGCAAGATCAATCGGCCACCCTCCAGGCGTTAATCCGTCATCACTGTTAAAGCTCGTCGAACTTTCTATCGATCTTTGTACGTGATTTTCGAGCGAGATCGTCAATTTTATTTTTACTCGATCACCGCCCATCGCTGACTCTTAGCCATTCGGCTACTTGTCACGTGACAACCATATCGATCATCAAGTCATACATCGCGTCGAAGGCTTTTTCTGGACATTTCGCTAATAACTGCATATATTACGCAAAACTCCGTGGAGAAATTTAATGGCTTTCAAGATCGCCGTCAGTAATCAAAAAGGTGGGACTGGGAAGACAACCATCTCCGTCAATATCGCGGCTGCGTTCGAAGCAGGCGGCAACAAGGTCGCCCTGATCGATGCCGACCCTCAAGGCACGTCCGTCCGGTGGGTAACGAGCGGCGAGAACACGCTGCCGATGACGGTACTCTCGCTGGCCCCTGCCGGCCGGGGCATTGGCGGCGAAATCAAAAAGCAAGACGCGAACTTCGATGTGATCGTCGTCGACTGCCCCGGCAACCTCGAAGATCCGCGAATCGCATCGGTACTCGAAGTTGCCGATTTCTGCCTTGTGCCGCTGTCGCCGTCGCCGGCCGATCTCTACAGCACCGTCGCGATGATTCGCATGATCGAATCGATGCGATCCGTCCGTAACCCAAATCTGTCTTCCGCATTAATGCTGAATAGCGTTAATGGAAAAACTAAAATGCGTGAAGAAATTTTAAAAATTCTAAGAGCAGAAGAAATAGGGGAGCATCTGCTCGACAGCCAGATCGCGCAACGCGAGGTCTACCGTCAGACGTTTGCGCTCGGCACCACGATCCATCATCACAATCGGTACCTGAAGGGCCTGAAAGAAGCCCGAGCGGAAATCGAAAAGCTGGTCACGGAAATGGCCCAATACATCGCGTCGACGCGCGCTACCGGAGCCGCCCATGGCTAAGGACACCTCGAAAGACAAGAAGCCGACCGGCAACCTGCATCTCGCAGCCGGCCTGCTGCGCGGGCTCGCGCAGGAAAATGCGGCACTCGAAACGCGGCTGCCCGAACCGGCGGCCGCACCGAACGCCATCGCCGAATCGGCGCCCGCCAGCGCCCCGGCCGCGGCCACACCTGCCGGCACGGCCGATCTTGGCGCGCCACAGAAGGTGCTGGTCAAGGATTGCATTCCGAACCCGTTCAACCCGCGCGTGTTCTACTCGGAGTCGAGCCTGCACGAGCTCGCCCTGACGCTGAAACGGGAAGGGCAGATCGAGCCGATCAAGGTGACGCGGCTGCCGGAATTTCCCGGCAAGCTCGTCGTGATCGACGGGCAACGCCGGCTTCGCGCGACGAGCATCAACGGCGACGAAACCATCAACGCCACGTTCCGCACGGATCACACGCCCGAGCAGCTGTACACGATCGCGTATCGCGCGAACCACGACCACGAACGCCAGACGATCTTCGACGATGCGGTCGCGTGGAAGCGTCTCCTCGACGAGAAGGTCTTTTCCGACCAGAACACGCTGGCGGAAAAAATCGGCAAGGACAAGGCATCGATCAGCAAGACGCTGTCGCTCAACGCACTCCCGAACACACTCCTTGAACGGATGGCGAGCGCGAACGACGTGGTCGGCCTGCAGGCGGCGTATTTCCTGAAGCTGATCTTCGAACGCCTGGGCGAGCCGACGGCCGACCGGCTGCTGACGGCCGTGATCGACCGGAAAAAATCGGTTCGTGATCTCGAGAATTTCCTGCGTGCGCAGAGCGACGGCAGCAAGAAGGCAGGACGCACCCGTTACAGCGTCCGGCATGACTTCGCGCTCGAATCGCAAGCGATCGGTCAGTTGAAGACCTATCCGGACGGCCGCCTGGATCTGCAGCTCAAGGGCGTCGACGCATCGCACCAGGAGGCGCTCGCCGACAAGCTGAAGACCGTCATCGACGCGTACGTTGCCGAGCTGGCAACGGCTACGCAAAAGTAACGCGCGAAAAGCAGAAGGCCTCGCATCCGCGTTGCATCGCGAAGCCGGACGACGACGTCCGGCACGCGACACGCACCCGGCTGCGAGGCCTCGTTCAGTTGCCTGCGAGACTGCTTTTCAGCAAGAATTCCAGCAAGTCGTCCGAGGTCGGTTCGCCCCATGTATCCAGCGCGAGCCATCGGAAGAAACTGGTCTGCGCAAGTTTGCTCGCCTTCTTCTTCGGCGACAGCGTCAGATCCTTCGAGCCTGCCACCGTCTCGTTGTAACGCTCGATCAACTTGGTCTGGTCGTCGATCTCCAGTTCGCGGAAATACGCGCCGGCTTCCTCGACCTTCGCCGCCAGATATTTGTCGCGAATCTGTTCCTGCTTGCTCTGCGCGGATTCCTTCGCCGGTGCGGCCGCCTCCGTTCCCTGCCCGTCGGCCAGCGTATAGCCGTGCGTCAGCGCCTTGCGGAAGTATGCGGCCACGTTGTCGACCGGCGCCGCATTCTTCTTCGTAGTCCGATTGAGCGTGTAGGCAATCGCAGCCTTGATGCGCTGCACGCCGTATTGCGTGATCAGCCGGCGCGCTTCCGAACGCGGAATGCCGAACTTGGCGACCTCCTCGACCAGCGCTTCGTTCTTGACGTCGCCGTCCTCCACCGTATCGGCGCTCTGCTTGCGCGTCACCTTGAACTGGACGGCTTCCACGCTCCGGCCGGACTTGTGTTCGATCAGCTCGAGCGTGTGATCCGAAACTTCGTTCACCTCCTGAATGCACGGCACCAGGACCTTGCTCTTGAACAGCTTGTATTCCTTGTACGACTGCGACGCCTTGTCCTGGCCGAGAATGAGGTCACGAAATTTCGGCAGCGGGATCTTCGCGGTGATGCCGATTCCTTCGTAGCGCACCGTGTTTTCCCACAACGCGAGCGAGTGCGACCGCCGGAACTCGCGGGCGATCCGCATATCGATCAATGCGTAGATCTCGGGGTTGAGCAATTCGCTGCGAATCTGGTCGGAGAAGCTGTACTTCAGCACCGATTGCTCGAGCTCTGCGCCGGCGAGGAGGCCTGACGCTTTCCAGACGGTCGATCGGTCCGCGGCCAGGTAGTCCCAGTTGACGACGGTACTGATCAGCGAGTTGACCGTGTCCTTCACGTATTTCGTGTTGTTGCTGTTCAACCCGCTCTCGTGCGAGAGCGACGCGATCGAGATCGAGAAGCTCGTCCGGCCCGGCTCGAACGCCTCTTGCCGAAGCGCATTCTTGATCAGCGAGCTGAACATCTTGCGCTGCTGCAGCCCGATCTTCCCGGACTTGGGCGCGATATGAATCGCCTGGACCGCCTTGCGCAGCAAGTCGGGAGGCTCGGGTGTCTGAAACAGCGAAACCTGTTTGTCTGAGCCTTTGCTTGCGGGCTTGCGCGGCATCGTAATGTCCGGATAAGGTCACCTTGTTGAGAGCGGACTTTATACCTTTTCGAGGCGACGGGCAACGCCCTTGTTCCTGCTTTACTTGCACTATCTCGGCTAACCTTCAGATACAAAAGGAAAATCTTCGATCAGACGATTTTTTCGGGGCCCCATATCCATCTACCTTTCGACCAAAATGCTTCCCACAAGCTGCTACCTTTCATGCCCGGTCACGGAAACCCGGCACGGGATTTGCCCTCGCCAAGGTAACCATCCATGGGAAACAGATGTGCAGAATCGAGATCGTTGGGCACATTCATGGTGCCTTGCAGCACAGTCTCGTTTTCCTCCCATAACTTGCTACCTTCATCGATTCCCACAGGAGGGTACCTTTCGACCGGCCTTGAATGCATGGATGCCGCAGACAGCTCCCATAAACGGCAACCCTCCGGTTTCCCCATAAAAGGTTACCTGTCCGTGCCGTCGATCCTGTCCATGGGAACCAACCCCGGGGAAATTTGGAAAAAGGCAGTCAGGCAGCTCCGGATGCTACCCATAACCGGCTACCTTTGAAGCGCCCCATAACCGGCTACCCAAGAAAAATTTCTGTGCATCCAGGCATCTACGGATCAAAAAAATGCCCCATAAAAGGCTACCTGCATACGTTCCCATAGACGACTACCCAACGTGTTCTGTGGCCGATTTCCCATAACCGGGTACGCTTGCCCCATATCCACAACCCTGACTCCCCACAACCCGGTACCCCAAACCCCAAATCCACAGACCTGAAACCCCAGACCCTTACACCTGTGCTCCCATAAATGGGTACCGAACCCCTGTCAAACCCTTGTGGGATAAGGCTGTGAGCCGTCTAAAGGTAGTTAAAGAAGTAAACGTCGTTAACAAAAGATGTAAACACACGTGCGCGTCCACAGAAAGACGAACCCCATAAACCGCTACCATTGAGTAGCCGTCTATGGTGTTGCAGGCACCTCAGAGCTTTGATTCAGGCTTGGGAAACAATGCCCGGGCTCCTCGTTTCGCGAAGGTCTCAGGCCCAACAAGGCTTCCAGAAGAGGTGAGTACATACTCACATCGACTGAAACGTAGAAACTTATGGGAGAAAAACGGGAGGAAACTGCCCGTTTCCAGGTACAGGTTCCCGTTTATGGGATCGAAAAACCGTCCCCGTAGCCTCGCGAATGCACGTTATCGACCGGCAAAGTCCATCGGCCCGCCGGAAACATAGATCTCTTCGGTTTCGTTCACAGCAGTTTGAAATCATCCGCTACGGCTGGCGAAGGAATTTTTACACTCAGGCCTCCTTGTCTACGAAGAAAGTTCTCCGATCGTCGGCTCGCGTCTCCGCTCAAACCCAGGCTGTCGGCTGTGCACAGAGGAAATCGGCGCAACTCGCTTCGCCGCGCCCGCGGGTGTCCAACTTTCTACCTTTGGCTCCATCAACCGAAAATCAATGCTTTGCCTCCCGTCCACAACGAGAGGCCCTGGAACGGCTTTCCCGAGATCAAGTAGGGGGCGGCATCATTTGCACGCGTTGCCGGGTCCTGGGTCGATCCAGCATGCGTTGCGGGCCAACGTGAAGATAGAGGGATCACGAAGCTCACCCCAGTCGAATTCGAGCGATGATCCCGAACATTCTCACCTTCCGACGCTTTCGAATCTCGTAAAAGCTCGCCGGCCTGACTAGGCCACAGGTATCGGCATGCTGTGCGGGCGGCAATGCTCGCCACGATGCATTGAGGCCAAGGTCGCGGAATGAAAATCCTGTGTTTCGGGCATGCGGTCCGATGCGTTCCTGCGCTGAATCGGCCGGATCTCACCTGGTCGCGACATCATTTCTGCGGATCACGTTCGCCCGACGACCGTGGTGACATCCGCGCGATGCCGTCAGCGCAATCGTGAAGCGGTCCGTGCCGATGTCTTCACCGTAGGCAATGTCGACGCCTTTCGTCATACGGACCACATGGCGACCATATTTGCCGACTAAGGCAGCCCTTGGGGTCACAGTTCAGCGATTGGTTGCTGTATCGAACTGCAAACGCTGTGTGCGATGCAATCGTGCTTGCCTTGATCTCCGTAACACCGAATCGTGGTCGTTTATGGGAGAAACTGTCGCTTGAACCACGTCGACTGGCAACGTGACACACAGTTCGACTGCTGTGACTGCGGTGATCGTGATAGGCCGAATGACGATCACGTTCAGGGCGAGCGCGCCGGCATCCCCACCTATGAAACAGTCATGGGTATTTCGCATCGCACCTCCATACATCAATCGTCCGCGTCTTCAGGGCGCAGGTACGTCGCCGGTTTCCGGTTCCCCAATGGCGCGATCCGCAATTCCCGTCCTGTCAGTGACCGTCCCGGTCGAGTGCCGTCCACGTTTTCTCCCATACGTGTATCCCCGAACCCCGTTGCACGTTGACGCCATATTTTTCACGACGCGGTTATGATGCACAGGTCCCGGATGCGGCATGACAACCGACCGGGGCAGGGGCGGTATCTCGATGGTCTTCCAATCCGTGATAAACCAGAAAAGAGAGTTCAGCGATGCGAATCCAGATCAGAAAACTCACGTTGGCTGCTACCGCAGCCGCGTTCCTGTTCGGCTCGGCAGTTCCCGCGTTTGCGCAGACCGACGCCAGCGCGTCCGCTGCACAGGACGCCAAGGCAGCGAAGAGCCAGGCACGCAAGGCGGCCAGGGCCCAGCGCAAGGCAGAGCACAAGGCCGCGCGTGCGAAGAACAACGCCGAGCTGAAGAAACTCGAAGATGCCGGTTACAAGCCGGCGGCCAATGATCCGAACTATCCGCAGAACCTGCAGAACGCGGAGAAAAAAGCCGGCATCGGCGCAAGCCAGTAAGCGTCGTCCGGCGGCAAGCCACGGATCGATCCGCGGCTTGCCGCATGCGTCGCCGTTCCACGGCGCACATCAAACGCAGCAATCCCGGTATCGACGAAGGCAATATCGCAATCCAGTCGCTTGCGTTATTTGATTCGCATTCCTGCATTTTGTGGCGCGTGCCACCCGCACTCCGACGCGGTCAGCTCCGCCCGCCCGGCGCAGCCGCATTTCCCGTCACCCTCAGCCAGTCCTTGAACGCCCGTACTGCGTCGTCGTTCGCGCGTGCGGAGGCGACGTACGTGAAGTAACGCCACGGTGGCAGCGCCGGTTCGCGGAACGGCTGCACGAGCCGACCTTCGGCGATGTCGTCCGCGACGAGCGCGATCGGTCCCATCGCGACGCCGAGCCCGTCGAGCGCACCCTGGAGCGTCAGGTAGAAATGCTCGAGCGTGAGCGAGTGGCGCGGCACGAGATTCGGATGTCCGGCTGCCGCGAGCCATTCAGGCCACATGCCGGGATAAGTGGCCGCGTGCAGCAGCGTGAAGCCGGCGAGATCGGCGGGCGTATGCAATGGTCGCCCTTCCAGCAGCTTCGGTGCACACACCGGCAGCCGGACTTCCGACAGGAATTCCTCGGCAACGTAGCCGTCGATGGCCTGCGGGCCGCCGCGCACAATCAGGTCGACCTTGTCGCGCAGCTTGTCGATCGGCTCGTTCGACGTCGACAGCCGTACCTCGATGGCTGGATGGGCGACCTGAAACGACGACAGCTTCGGCACCAGCCAGCGCAACGAAAACGTCGCGGGTGCACTGACGCGCAGCACGCGCTGCTGCGCATGGCCGAAATGCTGCGCGGTGGCGAGCGCGATCCGGTCGAACGACGCACCGACCTCGGCGAGATACGCGCGGCCCGCGTCGGTCAGCTCGACCCGCCGGTTATGGCGTTCGAACAGCTGCTGTCCGAGCCACGCCTCCAGTTGCTGAACGTGCCGGCTGATCGCGCCGTGGGTCACGCACAGTTCGTCGGCGGCCAGCGTGAAGCTGCCGTGGCGCGCGGCGGCTTCGAACGCGCGCAGCGAATTCAACGGAGGGAGGCGTCGGGCCATTGCGTCATTTCGCGTGATATTTACTCACGCGATGGTTCAGGTTTAATCGTTTGATCGGGTGCTCAAGCTCCGCCAATATGGCACACAAACGGCCGGCTCGGCCGAACGATTGTCTGAATTTCTCACATGGAGTGCGGAGCATGCCGAACGTGGTGGTCGTGGGCGCCCAATGGGGCGACGAAGGTAAGGGACGCGTCGTGGACTGGCTGGCGGCACAGGCCGATCTCGTCGCGCGCTACAACGGCGGCCACAACGCAGGCCATACGCTGGTCGTCGGCGGCAAGACATACAAGCTCGCGCTCCTGCCGAGCGGCATCGTGCGCGGCAAGCGCGGCGTGATCGGCAACGGCGTGGCGCTCGATCCGGAAGCCTTGCTCGCGGAAATCGCGCGGATGGCCGAACTCGGGCTGTCGGTGACGCCGGACAACCTGTCGATCGCCGAGAACGCGACGCTGGTGCTGCCGATCCACCGTGCGATCGACCAGGCTCAGGAGCGTCTGCGCCGCGAGCCCATCGGCACCACGCTGCGCGGGATCGGGCCGGCCTACGAGGACAAGGTCGGGCGTCGCGGGTTGCGCGTCGGCGATCTCGCGGAACCGGGCCGGCTTGCCGCCAAACTGGATGTGCTCGTCGACCATCACAACGCGTGGTTCCGCGGCCTGGGGCTCGACGAGCATTCGCGCGATGCGATGCTGGCGACGCTCGCCGACCTCGCGCCGCGAATCCTGCCGTTCGTCCGCCCCGTCTGGGCCGATCTCAACGACGCGACCGACCGTGGCGAGCGCATCCTGTTCGAGGGGTCTCAAGCCGTGATGCTGGACATCGACTGGGGCACGTATCCGTTCGTGACGTCGTCCGGCACCGTCGCATCGGCGGCGGCGGCCGGCACGGGGCTCGGCGCGTCGAAGCTCGGCCACGTGCTGGGCGTCACCAAGGCGTATGCGACACGGGTCGGCGGCGGCCCGTTCCTCACCGAGCTGTCCGACGCGACCGGCGAAACGCTGCGCGCGCGCGGGCAGGAGTTCGGCGTGAATACCGGCCGGCCGCGCCGCTGCGGATGGCTCGATGCCGCTCAGTTGCGTCAGGCGGTCAGGATTTCGGGCATCGATTCGCTGGCGCTCACCAAGCTCGACGTGCTCGACGGTTTCGAGTCGATCGAGCTGTGCGTCGGCTACGAACTCGATGGCGTGCGGGTCGATCATCTGCCGGCAAGCCTCGATGCGCAGTCGCGCGCGAAACCCGTGTACGAGCGGTTCGACGGCTGGCGCGGCACTGTGAAAGGGGTACGCGAACGCGCGGCGCTGCCGCGCGCCGCGCAGGATTTCATCGCGCGCGTCGAAGCGGTCGCCGGCGCACCAGTATCGATGATCACGACCGGCGCGGAGCGCGACGACACGATCGTGTTGCGCAATCCGTTCGATACGGCCGCCACGGCCTGATCCGTCATACATCACGTGAATCGTGCGGCCACACCATGGTCGCCGGGTAGTTTTTGCCGATGCGCTGCGGTTAGCTTGCCGGCGCGTCCGGACGTCATGCACACGAACCGGACGACGCGTGCAGGGCTGCCCGGCGACACGATTCGGCATCCGGATCATGCCGCGTACGGCGAACTGGACACGTCTGCACCGCTGCTGTACTGTTCCGCACAATTCGCGCCAGACCGGCCCGCGCCGGAACCGCCGGCACCATGGCCGCACGGTGGCGCGACGTGATCTCAATCCCGGGGACAGGTCGATGGACACGTTACAGATGATGCGCATTTTCGTCCGGGTTGCGGAGGAGGGCAGCTTCACGAGCGCGGCCCAGCGCCTGGACATCACGACGGCCTATGCATCGCGGTCGGTCGCGCAGCTCGAGACGCATCTGCGCACGCGCCTGCTCAACCGCAGCACGCGCCGCATCGCACTGACCGATGCCGGGCAGCGTTATCTCGACCGCTGCCAGCGCATCCTCGGCTATATCGAAGAAGCGGAAGCCGAGGCGGCCGATGCACAGGCGAAGCCGTCCGGACGGCTGCACGTTCATGCGACGACGAGCTTCGGCCAGGCCTACGTGGTGCCCGCGGTCGTGCGTTACCGGCAGCGTTATCCGTCGGTCGCGGTCGAGCTCACGCTGTCGCAGCACGTGCCCGACATCATCGACGAAGGCTACGACGTGTCGCTGCAGTTGAGCGCGACGGAGCTTCCCGATTCGGGGCTCGTGTCGCAGCGGCTCGGCGAGGTGCACAGCGTGCTGTGCGCGTCGCCCGCATACCTGAAGGAGCGCGGTACGCCGCGTACGGTGCGCGAACTCGACGGCCACGCGTGCCTGCAGATCGTCACGCCCGTATTTCCGCGCGATCGCTGGCATCTCGACGGCCCCGACGGCCCCGAGACGTTCGACCTGCCGTTGCCGGATTTCCAGGTGAACATCGCCGATGCGCTGGGCGCCGCATTGCGCGCCGGCCTCGGCATCGGTTCGCTGCCGATGTCGTCGGCGCTGCCTGCGCTGGCGAGCGGCGCGCTGGTGCGCGTGCTTCCCGACTACCGTTTGCAGAAGCTGACCGTCTACACGCTATACGCATCGCGCCAGTATCTTGATGCGAAAATCCGCACGTTCGTCGATTTTCTGCGTGAATGCGTACCCGAAATGCTGTCCACCGACGAGGCCGCGCTGAACGCTTCCTGCACGTCCTGAAGTCGCGCCGTCGAGGTGTGAGGATGATGCTGCGCGTCAATCGAACCAATAATATGCAGTCCTGTATTTGAACCGGGTATCGAATTCATTTGCCCGACCGGCTCGACCAAGGATGCGCAGGCAACTGGCACGCCTTTATGAAAGTGCTTGCTTTCGATAGCGAACATCGTTGGTTCGATGCATGGGTGCCACGCACGTCACGTGCGTGGCCTACGGCGCGACGCGGGATAGCGGCACTGCCTGGTCGCGCAGCTTCACGACATCGCGGCCCGGCGCATCGCCGAAGAGGCGTGCGTATTCGCGGCTGAACTGCGACGCGCTCACATAACCGACACTGCGGCACGCCTGCTGCGCATCCATTGCCGACACGCACATCAGGCGGCGTGCCTCCTGCAGCCGCAGCATCTTCTGGCATTGCAACGGGCTCATCGACGTGACCGCGCGGAAGTGGTGATGGAACGTCGACGGGCTCATGTCCACCTGTCGCGCGAGCGATTCGACCGTCATCGGATCGAGGTAGTGGTCGCGGATCCAGGCGACCGCACGCGAGATGCGCTGTGTCGTCGAGTCGTCCTGGCCGACCTGCGCGACGCGCGCACCCGACGGGCCGCGCAGCAGCCGGATGAGGATTTCGTCGACGATCAGCGGCGCGAGCAGGTCGATGTCGTCGGGGTGTGCGATCAGTTGCATCAGCCGCACGACGGCGTCGACGATTTCGGGCGGCGCATCGTGCGTGTCGAGTGCGCCGCCGTCGACGGCCTTCGGCAGCCCGCGCGGAAACACGCGTGGTGTGAGCGTCGCGATGCGGGCCGGGTCGAGTTCCAGTTGTGCGCAAAGGAACGGCTCGGCCGGGCTCGCGCGCGTCACGCGGCCGGTGACGGGCAGGTCGGCAGTCGTAACCAGCATCCGCGATTCGTCGATCGCGTAGACGGCGTCGCCGACCCGTGTCGATTTCGCGCCTTGTCCGACGATGCTCAGGCACGCGCGGTGCACGCCGTGGTTCCAGTGTGGCGGCGACGCGGACACGCGTGCGATGCGCAAGCCACGCACCGGGAGTTCGAACGTGCCGTCGTGCGGTGCGTAGGCGGCGATCAGCGCAGCGAGTTGGGCCGTGGGCGACTGAGGGTCGTGGTCGGGTGCGGTGCGCTGTAGCGGCGTCGTTCGGGCGTCGATTTCCATATTGCGTGAGTGGATGACCGAGGGGGGCGGTGCAAGGTGCGCGACTGCGATTCCCCGTCGGTGTCCCGGCAGGTGGATGGCGCGGCGGTCACATCGTACGGCGAGTCGCGCGCACGTGATTGCCTAAATCTGTCGGAAACCAGCCCAATCATCCGGATCTGCACGGTCGGCGGCCGCATTGCCCGTCGTTGCGCAGTGTGCACCGCACAAATTCGGAAATTAAGGCAAAACAATCGCAGGATCAGGCAAGCCAATTTCCGCCGGTTTTCATACCATTGCACCTGCTGAAAGAAACGTGTTCCAGTGCGCTCGGGCGACGCAGGTATGAGCGTCGCCAGGCCGACGGATGCCGCCGGCGTTGCCGCTGGGAATCGCTGCAAGAGATTCAGGACTGCTATTCGAATATTCGTGCATCGGGCCAGCCGAGGCCGGCTTGCGTCCGTTGCATGCCGGTGCGCGTCCGGCGCGAGCGCACCGACCGATCCGGCGTGGCCGGCGTCGGTGCCATCACATTGTCCGGGCCGTCACATGTCGGTCGGGACGCGGCAGCGGGTGTGCGCGTTCAGGCGGCCGACCGCGCAGGGGAATCCGGACAAATGGACCAACTTCAATCGATTCGGGCATTCGTGACGGTGGCAAGGGAAGGCGGTTTTCGCCGGGCGGCGACGCGGCTGCGCGTGTCGACGGCGATGGCGAGCCGGCTGGTCGATGCGCTCGAGACGCGCCTTGGTGCACGCCTGCTTCAACGCAGCACTTGCCACCAGTCGCTGACGGAAATCGGCGAGTTGTATCTCACGCGCGTCGAACGGATTCTCGGGGCGATCGACGAGATCGACGGTCGTTTCGTCGCGATGGGCAGCAAGCCGGAAGGCGCGCTGCGCATTGCCGCGCCGGTCGCGTTCGGGCTCAGCCAGTTGAGCGCGTTGCTCGATCGTTTCGTGAGCCGGTTCCCGGACGTGCGGCCGACCGTGACGCTGACCGACGCCCATGTCGATCTGACATCCGAAGACATCGATGTCGCGTTCCTGACCGACGGCATGCCGGTGACAGGTGCGCACGCGTTGCACACGCTGGCCTCTTACGAATCCGTGCGCGTCGCGGCACCCGGTTATGTCGCCGCACACGGCGGCGCGGCTGCGTCGGGCGACTGGCCGGATCTTGCGGCCGTGCGGCTCGATCTGCCGGCCGCCGGCGGCGACGATGCGGCGGCGTTCCGGCCCGACGCGACGCCCGGCGGCAGTCAGGGCGTCGGCCATCTCGAGATGGCACGGCGGCTGGCCGTGGCCGGCATGGGCGCCGCGGTGCTGCCCGCGTATCTCGTCGACGCCGATCTGGCGGACGGCGCGCTGGTGCGCGTTGCACCGGTTCACTCGCTCGCGCCCGTCACGCTGAAGCTCGCGCATGCGCGTACCGCGCGTCTGCCGGCCGCTGCACGGGCATTCATCGAATTTGCCGGCACCGCGTTCCGGCCCGCGAGCTAGCGGCCCGGTTGGTTGCCGCGGCAACGCCTGCTCGCCAGTGACGCGGGCTCATGACGCTTTTTCCACGGAAGCAGTTCGACGAACGAACGCTCCGCAGGGCGCAACGAACGCCCGACATACGCAACCGCATCCGCGGCAAACAGGAAGCGACAGCATTCCGGCCGCGCGTGCAGGTTACGAGGAGATCTGGTGATTCCAATTGAAGGTCGTCTATTTGCGAGAGGTCGCTCCATGCGCGTCGAACGGGTTCCATACCGCTTAATCACTGCCGCAACGGCCGCCGTTTTCCTGGCCGCGTGCGGGAAAAAAGAATCGGCACCGCCGCCGCAAACGCCGGAAGTCGGCGTCGTCACCGTCCAGCCGCAAGCCGTACCGGTCTTCACCGACCTGCCGGGCCGCACCAGCGCGTTCCTCGTCGCGCAGGTCCGCGCGCGGGTCGACGGCATCGTGCTGCGTCGTGAATTCACCGAAGGCACCGACGTCAAGGCCGGTCAGCGCCTCTACAAGATCGACCCGGCGCCTTACATCGCCGCGCTGAACAGCGCGAAGGCAACGCTCGCGAAGGCGCAGGCGAACCTCGTCACGCAGAACGCGCTGGTCGCACGCTACAAGGTGCTGGTGGCCGCGAACGCGGTCAGCAAGCAGGACTACGACAACGCGGTGGCCACGCAAGGTCAGGCCGCGGCGGACGTCGCGGCCGGCAAGGCGGCGGTCGACACCGCGCAGATCAACCTCGGCTATACGGATGTCGTGTCGCCGATCACCGGCCGCGTCG
>NZ_ASSI01000248.1:0-7703 GCF_000466765.1 Burkholderia sp. AU4i
CCCGCCGGTCGTGCCGCCCATCGCGTGGCCCGCCGCGGTGCCCGCGCCGCCGCCCAGTGCGCCGCCGACGATGGCGCCCGTGCGTTCGCGCTTGTTCGACGTCACCGCGCCGCCTGCGCCGCCGCCCACGGCCCCGCCGATGATCGCGCCCGTGCTCCCGCCGACCGCGTTGCCGACCGCCGCGCCCGCGACACCGCCGAGCGCGCCGCCCAGAGCGTTGTTCGTGTCACCTGCCACGGCAGGCGCCGAGACCGCCACCATCGCGCCGACCATCGCTGCCATTCCGGCCCATTTCTTCAGCATCTGTCTGCCCTCGCCACTTTTCGAGATATCGATGCGCGAATTTAGCACCTTTCCGGTAAACCTATCGTAATGAAGCGTTAAATCCGGCATTCCACGGCGATCTCCATGGGAGCGGACACGCGTCGTCCGGGTGTCGCCGCCGGGATTGCAATCGGCGCGGCCGCCATCGACGGGTCGCGCACCCGCATCGCATCGAGCAGCACGCCCCGACTGCCTTCCTGCGTCCGCGATCCTGCATTACCATCGAGCGTCCGCCGCGCCTGCCCGCTGCCGGCAAGCGGGCCTCCAGCCACCTCCCCGTTCCCGCACTTCACTCATGCTCGCTCTCGTCATCCTCGCCGGCCTGTGGGCCGGCCTGCAGAACACTCTCGCCGGCGGCGGCTCGTTCGTCACACTGCCCGCGCTGATCGTGTCGGGCATGTCGCCGCTCTCGGCGAACATCACATCGACGGTCGCGCTGTTTCCCGCTCAGGTCACGACCGGCTGGGCGAGCCGCAACATGGTGCGCGGCGTCGGCAAGCTGTCGTTTCGGGCGATGTTCGCGATCAGCGTGGTCGGCGGCGCGCTCGGCGGGCTGCTGTTGCTGAAGACGCCTTCGTCGATCTTCTCGCGCCTCGTGCCGTGGCTCGTGCTGTTCGCGACGATCGTATTCGCGTGGGGCAGCTTCTTCCGCAAGCCGGGTGAAGGCACGGCCCACCTCGGCACCGTCCCCGCCGCGTTCTCGCAATTCATGATCGCGATCTACGGCGGCTACTTCGGCGGCGGGCTCGGCTTCCTGATGATGGCCGTGCTGACGATGGCCGGCCTGTCGCCGCGTCACGCGATGTCGACGAAGAACGCGCTCGCGGGCGTGATGAACGCATCGGCCGTCGTGCTGTTCCTGACGTCGCCGCACCTGCACTGGGGCAAGGCGCTCGCGCTCGGCGGCGGCGCGATCGTCGGCGGGCTGCTCGGCACGTGGGCGCTGCATCGCGTGAACGAACGCGTGCTGCGGATCGGGATCGTCTGCATCGGCGCATTGCTGACCATCGGGTTGTTCGTCAAGCCGATCTGACACACGCACACGCTTGTCGCCGCCACCGCAATTGATGAGCAAACCGCAAGACGTCCTTCTCATATCTCGTTTGCGGTGACGGCGGTGTCCGCCCACAATCCGGGTTGCCGTCGTCATCGCCCTCTCGCGGGCACCGACCGGCATTTCGCGGCCGCCATTCCGACTCACCGCCGGCGGCTCGGCACATCGCGTCACACACGCTCCCCCGACATCGGCGCCCCCGGCGGCAGAACGTTGCCGCCGCTGCCCGATGCGTTCCCGGCCAACAATAACTAGAGGTAGGAGATGCAGGACAATTCTTTGAGGCAAAGCCTCAAGCAACGGCACATCACGATGATCGCGCTTGGCGGCGTGATCGGCGCAGGCCTGTTCGTCGGCTCCGGCGCGATCATCGCGACCGCCGGCCCCGCGGCGATCCTGTCGTACCTGATCGGCGGCGTGATCGTCACGCTCGTCATGTTCATGCTCGGCGAAATGGCGTCCCGCAATCCCGACAGCGGCTCGTTCTCCACCTACGCGAGCAGCTATCTCGGCGAATGGGCCGGCTTCGCGGTCGGCTGGCTGTACTGGTTCAAGTCGATGATGACGATCACCGTCGAGGCGATCCTGCTCGGCGCGATCCTCAACGATTTCCTGCCGTGGCTGCCCGTGTGGGCCGGCGCGCTGTTCATGCTCGTGACGCTGATCGCGAGCAACGCGTACTCGGTGCGCTCGTTCGGTGAAGCGGAATACTGGCTGTCGTTCGCGAAGGTCGCGACGATCATCGTGTTCATGGCGCTCGGCGCATCGATCCTGCTCGGCTTCCAGCCGCGCATTCCGGCGCCCGGGCTCGTGAACCTCACGGATCACGGCGGCTTCATGCCGAACGGCATTTCGCCCGTGCTTGCCGGCGTGATGGTCGTGATCTTCTCGCTCGGCGGCAGCGAAATCGCGGCCGTCGCCGCGGGCGAATCGGAGAACCCGGGCAAGAACGTGATCCGCGCGATCAAGAGCGTGATCGTGCGCGTGATGGTGTTCTACGTCGGCTCGGTGTCGATCCTGATCCTGTGCATGCCGTGGACGGACAAGGCCAACCTGAAATCGCCGTACGTGTCGCTGTTCGGCATGGCGGGCTTCACGGGCGCGGCCGTCGCGATGAAGATCGTGCTGTTCGTGTCGTTCATGTCGGTGATGAACTCGTTCCTGTTCTCGAACTCGCGCATGCTGTTCTCGCTCAGCCAGCGCGGTCACGCGCCCGCGATGTTCGGCCGTACCAACGCGAAAGGCGTGCCGATGAACGCGCTCGTGCTGTGCCTCGCGATCTGCGTGTCGATCCTCGGCGTTCACTTCGTGAGCGGCAGCGACCTGTTCCTGATGCTCGCGAAAAGCAGCGGCGCGTTCGTGATGATCGTGTGGATCTTCATCATCGTCGCGCACTTCGCGATGCGCCGGCAGACGAAGCACGAGCGACGCGACCCGGCGGCGTTCCGCGCGTGGTTCTATCCGGTATCGAACTGGGTCGCGCTGCTGGCGCTCGTCGCCGTGCTCGGCTCGCAGGCATTCAACCCGGATTCGCGCTTCCAGTTCTGGTTCACGGTATCGACGGCGCTCGCGATCGTCGCGGCGTATTTCCTGCGCCGCAAGCCGGCCCAACTCGGCGAAACGGCCGGCGCGAAACTGCGCTGACCGTTGCCCTCGGCGGGCGGCGCGCTGGCCGGCGCCGCTCGGCCAGCCAGTTGCTCAACCGCCTGGCTTCTCGGCCGCTCAAGTGCCTGGCGGCTTAGCCGAACGGCCGCACGCCGATCAGCCAGCCGTGCAGGAACAGCACGAATACGGCCCAGACGACGAGCCCGGCCACGATCGCCACGACGTCGCCCGACAGCCTGCCTGCCGGATAACGAACGCCTTCGCGGCGGTCGCGCGCGCGCCACACGACGAAATCGACGAGCGACCAGACGAAGAAGGCGCCGAACAGCACGACGGCGTGCAGCGTGCCGTTCGCGAGCAGGTGCGCGATCGCCCAGACCGCCACGCCGGCCACCATCGGATGGCCGACGAGCGTCTTGATACGGTTGCCGGGCACGTAGGAGGCGGCGATGAGCACGAATGCGATCGCGGTCAGCATGCCGGTGAGGTGGCGCACACCGACCGGCGACACCCACAGCAGCGTCGCGCCCTGGCGCGCGATGCCGTAACCCCAGACGATCAGCACGAAGCCGATGATCGATGCGATCGCATAGGGGCCCTTCCAGCCTTTCTCGCCGATTCGCTCGATCGTCGCCGATCGCCAGCCGTCCGCGACGATCCGGATCGAGTGCACACCGAGGAAGATCGCTAAACCGAGAATCAGGACGAGCATCGGTTGTCTCCGTCTGGAATGATGGGTGGGGAAGCGTCCCGCGCGGCATACGATGCGCCGTTCGTTGGAGCCGGCGGCGAGGCCGGCGCGGGTCGCGCCAGTCACGGGTGCAACCCGCGCCGATCATAAACGCCGGGGCCGCCGTTGTGAAGCACGGGGGATGTGCGGTGCGGCAAGCCGCATGACTTTACGCACCTGCGTGGGCGCATTGCCTGGCACCTGTGATGCGTCGCGCGAATCGCGAATCGACCCGACACGTTCGAGATCGAAAGAAAGGAAAGCGAAATTCGCGAAAGTGTCGCTTCGCTCGACCGGCATCAGGTTTGCTTGCGCTTTGCCGGTGGTTTAGTTGCTGGTTTAGTTGCTGGTTTCGCTGCTGGTTTCGCTGCTGGTTTTGCTGCCGGTTTCGCTGCCGGTTTCGCTGCCGGTTTCGCTGTCGGTTTCGCTGCTGGTTTCGCTGCCGCCTTTGCCGCTGGCTTGGCCGCCGGTTTCGTTGCCCGCTTCACTGCCGGCTTTGCCGCAGACTTCTCCGCCGGCTTCGGCTTCGGCTTCGGCTTCGCCGTCGCTTTCGCCACCCGCTTCGCCACCGGTTCCGCCTCCGGCACCGGCTTCGCCGCCGCCCTCGTCTTCCGCTTCGGCGGCCCTGCCAGCAGCGCCGCGCGATATGCGCTGCGGCACCAGTCGAACAGCGCACCCGCATCCTCGAGCACGTCGGCCGGTGTTTCGTAGTAGCCCTCGAGCGAGACGGTACGCGTCGGCCTCGCATACGAGAACGGCCCCATCCCCGCCGCGACGAACGCCGGACGGTTCACGCCGTCGACACGCAGGAACAGCGACCCGCGCGACATGAAGCCGAACATCACGCCATCGAGCCGCATCGCCGCCCCGCTGAAGAACCGCGCGACCTCGACCTTGCCGAGCGGCGCGAGCTGATACGCGATCTCCTCGCCGTGTGCCTTCTCCGACTGCCAGCTCATGCTCGCTCCGTACAACGCTGCGTCCACGCGTCGAGCGCCGCGTCGTCGAAGCCGACCGCCGCCGCGCTTTCGCGAATCTGCCGCCACGTCGCGCGGTCGACCGGAATGCCGCCGGCCCCGCGCGCCGCGCGGCTCGCTTCTTCCGGCTCGCCGGGCACCTGTACCGGCGCGTCACCGGCCTGCGGCGACGCCTTGGCCCATGCGACGAACGCATCGGCTTCACGCTCCGCATCGGCCGCATCGAATGCCTTCGGGTCGATCAGCACCGACAGCATCCCGTTGACGATCGCGCTCGTCTTCTGCAGCGTGTCGCCGTAGGTCGTATGCCCGCCGACGAGCGCACCGCCGAAAATCTCGCACATCGCCGCCAGCGCGTACCCCTTGTGCAGCCCGAACGGCAGCAGCGCGCCGAACGGCTGCTCGTGCATCACGGCCGGATCGTCGGTCGGCTGGCCGCGATGATCGATCAGCGACCCGGCCGACACGCGCTTGCCCTGGTTGTACGCGACGCGCGTCTTGCCGTACGCGATCGCACTCGTCGCGAAATCGAGCAGCAGCGGCGGCCTGCCCGCACGCGGATACGCGGCGCAGAACGGGTTCGTGCCGAAGCGCGGATCGGCGCCGTGCAGCGGCGCGACCAGCAGGTCGCCCGGCACGTTGACGAAATGGAACGACACGAGCCCCGCGCGCGCGCACTGCTCGGCCCAGTGCCCGATGCGGCCGAGATGATGCACGTCGCGCAGCCCGATCGCGCAGATGCCCATGCGCCGCGCACGCTCGATCCCTTCGACCATCGCCTCGAACGCGATCACCTGGCCGAAGCCGCGCCCGCCGTCGATCGTCAGCACCGCGCCGCCGTCGCGGACGATCGACGCGTGCCCGTTCAGCTGCAACTGCCCTTCCCGCCACGACGCGACGTAGTTCGGGATCATCCCGATCCCGTGCGAATCGTGGCCCGCGAGATTCGCGCCGACCAGGTGATCGGCGACGAGCCGTGCCTCCCGCTCGTTGCTGCCGGCCCGTTCCCAGAGTGCCGCGACGAATGCATGCAGCGGTTCGGCGCGCATGCGCAGCGGTTCGGTATCGGGCGTCGGCAACGCGGTCATCGGCAAGGTTCCGTCAGGTCGGGTCGGGCAGTCGTGGCGCTCAGCGCGCGGTCGCGATCACGTCCGCGACCGCCGCCGTCAGCTTCTTCGCATACGGCACGTGCAGGAACTCGTTCGGGCCGTGTGCGTTCGACTTCGGCCCGAGCACGCCGCACACCATGAACTGGGCGGACGGGAAACCTTCCTGCAGCACGTTCATCAGCGGGATCGTGCCGCCGAGGCCCATGTACGCGCAATCGGCGCCGAAGTGGCGGCGCGACGCGGCATCGAGCGACGACGCGAGCCACGGCGCGAGATCCGGTGCGCTCCAGCCCGTCGCGGCACCCGCGTCCGGCTTGAACGTGACCTTCGCGTTATACGGCGGGTCGAGTTCGAGCAGTTCTTTCAGTTGCTGCACGGCCTGCGCGGCGTCGACGAGCGGCGGCAGGCGCAGCGACAGCTTGAACGCGGTGCGCGGACGCAGCACGTTGCCCGCATCCGCGAGCGCCGGCATGCCGGCCGCGCCGGTCACCGACAGCGACGGGCGCCACGTCGAATTCAGCAGCGCCTCGCGCGGATCGGTCGTGGTCGGCAGCACCGGCTTGCCGTCCGCGCCGCAGGCCCACGGCAGCCCCTTCCACACGGCGTCGCCGAGGATCGCGGCGGCTGCGTCGGCTTCGCGCACGCGGCTGTCGGGAATCTCGCAATGGAACACGCCCGGCAGCAGGTTGCCGTTCTTCGCATCTTCGAGGCGCTCGAACAGCTGGCGCATCACGCGGAAACTCGACGGCGCGATGCCGCCGAACACGCCCGAATGCACGCCTTCCTCGAGTACCTCGACCTGCAGGTCGCCGGACACCAGCCCGCGCAGCGACGTGGTGAGCCACATCTGGTCGTAGTTGCCGGCGCCCGAATCGAGGCACACGACGAGCGACACCTGGCCGAGCCGGTCGCGCAGCGCGTCGACGTACGGCAGCAGGTCGTAGCTGCCCGACTCCTCGCAGGTCTCGATCAGGCCGACGCAACGCGGCCGCTCGATGCCCTGCTCGTCGAGCGCGCCGAGCGCGGCGAGGCTCGCGTAGATCGCATAACCGTCGTCCGCGCCGCCTCGGCCGTACAGCTTGCCGTTCTCGTACTTCGGCGTCCACGGGCCGAGGTCCGCGCGCCAGCCGTCGAACTCGGGCTGCTTGTCGAGGTGGCCGTACAGCAGGATCGTGTCGGTGCTGCCCGAGCGCGTGGCGGGCGATTCGAAGAAGATCACCGGCGTGCGGCCCGGCAGGCGCACGATCTCGAGCTTCAGGCCCTTCACGGGCTGCTTCTCGGCCCACTGCGCGGCATCGGTGACGACGCGCTCGAGATAACCGCGTTTCGCCCAGTCGGGGTCGAACGCCGGGCTCTTCGCGGGGATCGCGATGTAGTCGGTCAGTGCGTGGAGGATTTCATCGTTCCACTTGCGCTCGATGAAGGTAACGAGCTTGTCATGGTCGAGGACGGGGGTAGTGTCGACGGAGGTCATGGTGGGGGTGCCTGGATCGGGCTGACGAAAACCCAGATGATACGCCGATGCTCCCGCGCCGGCGCCCCCTTCCCGGTCGCTCAGCGCGCCTGCGGAAACGCGTCGCGCAGCCCCGCCGCACATGCGAGCGCATCGCGCCACAGGCGCTGCGTCAGCTCGCCCGCGTCCTCTTCACGCGCGAGCGCCGCGGCCTCGCCCGACCACAGCACCGAGAAGTCGTCGCGGCCCTGCCGCTCGAACGCGCCGCGCAGCGGATCGACCATGGCCGTCGCGAGCGGAAACGCCGGCGCGAGCGCGCTCATCGGCCCCTGTTTGCGCATGAAACGCGTCAGCAGCCCGCGCGCGGGGCGGCCCGTGTACAGGTTGGTCAGGCGCGTGCCGTCGTCGCGCGCGGCGCGCACCGCCGCGCGATGCTGCGCCGAGCGGCCGG